>CAZJAE010000085.1:0-4084 GCA_964544205.1 uncultured archaeon | reverse complement strand
CATCACCTTCGCCGATTTTTACCGGAGGACTCATAGTCATCTTTACGTAAATGTTTTTGATGTTCTGCTTCTTCTGCGGAAGCGAGTTCATCACAGAATCGTATATTGCAAGCATGTTTTCAACGATGTTTTCGTCCTTCATTCCTTCCTTGCCTACAACTGAGTGAACAACAGGCATGAATTTTCCTTTCCTGTTAGAGATTGTAACCTGTGTTCTTGCTTTTTCGAGAGTCTCGTCAAAGCTGTTAATGTTAACGATTGGTTTTGGCATTTTTCCTTTCGGAGCAAGCTGCTGTCCCAAAAACTTTGCCACTGTAAGCATTGCTGGTCCTTCAGCGAATAATCCGTCAAAAGTCATTAATTCGCCTACTTTTGCCCTGTCTTTTGAAAGAGCTTCTATTTCCTTGTCCATTACTACTTTTTCAACCTTGTTCTTCAACGAATTAGCGAAGTCTTCTGTTTTTGCAAATACAACAACTTTTCCGCTTCCTTTTCCTGTAGGGAAAGGCAAAGCTACTTTTAGGTTAACCTGGTTTTGCGGCTTTTTCATGTCAAGCCCTGTAAAGTTAATCATTAACTCCACTGATTGAGCGAAGTTTCTCTTTGGAGCAATTTCGTGCAGTTTCTTTAACGCACTTAAAGCTTGGTCTTTTCTCATCGTATTCACCTTCCGCCAAAGCGGTAACTGCATTCCTCGCGGAATACAAGCGGCCTAACAAAATTAGGCTTTATTCAATATAGGAAAATGAATATGAAAGGTTTATAAAGGTTGTTGGGAGAAACAAAAATTTGGCGCCAAAAATATACTCTTGATCAAAACATATCTATTTAATGTACAAAAACATTGCTTCCTGTAAATTTAAGGTGGTGTAAAACTAATGAAAAAAATACAGATAATTGCGGCGATTGCAATTCTGGCTTTGGCTTTTTCTTTGGGTTGTACCCAGTCAAATCCGCCAAGTAGCATAACCCCAACAGGAACAATCAATCAACCTCCTACGGACATTAACCAGCCGACAATGGCTCCTCCCGCGGATGCTGGATTGACAGTAAATGTAAATAAAGCTGACGCTAATTTTCTGCTTTTAGAACAGCAGCAGTACCAAGGCAACAGTCTGCCTGGAAGAACCCAACTGGTTTACAACTTTGTTGGACCTAATATGACACTTAACGCTAGTCAAGCTGGAAGAGTTGATGTGATAACTGAAGTTTACAGCGATACAAACGAGCTTGTGACTTCAAAAAACAGCACTTTAATGCTACAGAAAGGAAACCAGGTAGTAAAGGTTTCAACAGGAGTTTCAGTTGGAAAGCCTGGAAAATATTCAGTGATTTTTAAGCTCGCAAAAGGGGACAAGTATCTTTACGAAAAGACGTTCTCTGAAATGCTTGTGGGAGCAACAGCATATCCAATTAACACAGCTGTCACAATAGAGACATCTGGCTTGCAGCATGAAGCGCTTTTGGGAGGAAATGCTGGAAATGACAGCATAATATTTTCAGTAAAGGCAACCAACACAGGAAACACTGATATTGTTGGATACTACAAAATTGAGGGAACAGTTAACAACAACAGCGTTGGAATTTCAAGTAGCGGAGGAAAGGTAATTTATGGACAGGGAAATACTAATTACCAGTTCTCAACAGAAATTCCAACAACCATGGATCTTGGCGCAATTTTCCTAACGCCTAGCGGACCAAACACTAGCGAGTTAAGCGACTGGGCTAACCAGCAACGCTACGGCGCAATAGGAACATTTATTGTTCCTTGCAGTACTGGAGACAGCATTGAAATGAAAGTGTCATTCGTTGCTTCAAACTCGGACAATCCATTAATTGAAGGCTCTGTTCTTTCCACAACAACAGTTCCAGTGACATGCATAGGGAGCAGTTAGAACAGCGAATAAAAAATGATTTTTCACGGGGAATTCCCCGTGAACTTATTTTTTTTAAAAAAAGAAATTTCTGGCGCAAGAATGCTTATTTTAATTCAGCGTCCCACTTGCCTTCTCTAAGCGCTTTTTGAGCGTCGCGTGCTTTCATGCCTTCAATAGTTACTCCCATTGAGTCGCATGAGCCGATTACTTCAGCAGCGCATTTCTTCATATCGTATGAGTTTAGCTTGTCAAACTTTGTGTGCGCAATTGACACTACTTGTTTTATTGTCAAGTTTCCCATAACGTCAGTCTTTGGATTTGCCGCGCCTTTTGCCGCTTTTGATTCTTTCTTTATCAGCGCGCTTATTGGAGGCAGTCCAACTTCTATGTCAAAGCTCTTGTCCTTGTTGATTTTGATTGTTACTGGAACCTTCATTCCGGACAGCGATGCTGTTTTTTCGTTTATTTTTGCAACTACTTGCCCGATGTTTACTCCTGTAGGTCCGAGTGCCGGTCCTAAAGGCGCTCCTGCGCTTGCTTTTCCTGCGTCAACCATTACTTTTAGTTCTCCCATCATACCACCATTTTGTTCTTTTTTTTATTCTCTTATCTTTGACTTTGCCATCCGCGCCCGTTTTTTTAAAAGCAAAGTTAGAAGCTCTCTGCTTTTTTGGGCGCTTAAAGCGCGTAACTATAAATCAAGGACTTATTCAAGCCCTTCCATCGTGGTTTTTCTTGTCGGACCCGGTTTTTTATTCGAAGCCCTTTTTTTGACTATTTTTCGCCTTATCCACTCGGCGAGCTTGTCCTCTAATTTTCCGCTTTGCGGACTTAAGGGAAGTCTCATTGGCTTGTATCCAACGGGAACTTTCCTCGCCATTTTAATTATCACTGTATTATTTTTATGTTCTCTGCTTTTATCGTTACAGGGATTTTTACTGCCGCTTCTAAGAGTTCCACAGTCACTTCTTCTTTTGCCTGGTTTACTCTTGTTACTTTCGCTTTTTCTCCCTTGAATGGCCCTGAAACGATTTCTACTTTTTGTCCTTCTTGGATTGCCTTCATTAACGGCTTTGATTCAAGCAGGCTTGATAATTCGTCAATATTAACCGCGCCTTTTACTATTCCAGAGCCTTTTATGTGCGGAGTGTCTGTTATTCCTCTTCTTACTGTCACTTCGTTGTCGGCTTCTATCAGGATGTATCCTTTTAGTCCCGGAACTACTCCGATTGAGTAAATGTTAAGCTCTTCTTTTGCGATTTTTGCGCTCAAAATGTCAACAACTAATTGTTCTTGTCCTACGGTAGTTCTTATCGGGAATATCATTTCATCACCTTTTAGCTCCAAATTTAACTTCTCTAATCACTAAGCCCAGCTAAGTGCAGAATTAAAATAAAGGGACTTAGACAGGTTTAAAAACCTGCTTTTTGCCCGTTAAATTTGGCTTCTTTAGAACCCTATTCCTGTGAGGGCGAATGCCAAGTATACTATGAATGCTAATATTCCTATTAGTATCATTCCTATTGCTACAATTAGCGCCATTCTTTTGTACTCGTCCATTGTTGGTTTTTTTGAGACCAAAAATATTCTTTTTGAATCGTCAATGAATTGTCCAACCATTGCTCCAATATTCATTTTTTCACCATTACAAAAATAATTTACGTGCGGGTATAAAAAGATGCCTTTTTTGCCCCGCAACCATTACAAGTTTTTTTACGTGAATTCTATTCCAAGGTCGATGCTTTCCTCGCCCTTGCCGTGCTTTGCGTTCTTTGCTCCGCCTTCAAGGTAAGGGAATCTTCCGCCCGCAATCACTACCATTGCCTGGATGTGGTTTTTTGGAAGAGTCTCGTCAACCATCGCTCCCCAAATTATGTGTCTTGAAGAGTGGATTTTTGTTGAAACTGTTTCTACGATTAACTCCGCTTCTCTTAGCGTCATGTCTGTTCCGCCTGTTACGTTCACAAGCGCTCTGTTGGCGCCTGAAATGTCAACGTCAAGAAGAGGGCTTGTTAGAGCATTTTCAACCGCTTCAAGGGCTCTTGATTCGCTTGATTCTCCTCTTGTTGATTCGCCTAGTCCTATCATTGCCGCTCCGCCTCTTGCGAGGATTGTTCTTAGGTCGGCAAAGTCAAGGTTAATCAGTCCTGGTTTTGTAACCATTTCTGTTATTCCTTTTACTGCGTTTGTTAAAACTTCATCAGCAA
>CAZJAE010000084.1:0-4155 GCA_964544205.1 uncultured archaeon | reverse complement strand
GAAGCTTAGCGAGATGCTGGGCGAAGAGAAAGCGCTTGGCGAAGAATTTAGGGATATTGAGAGAAAAAAGAAGCATATTGAGGAGCATTTGAAGAAGGAGCCTCACAAGAATCTTGCCGATTTTGAAAAGCACCTTGCGCAAGTGTTTGAGGAAAAGAATTTATTTATTTCAAAGAAACTTCAGGAAGAGAAGGCAATCAGCGAGTTAAAAAAAGCCGCTTCGCAGTGCCCTACATGTGATTCGTCGCTTAAAGAGGATAAAAAAGCGCTTCTCCTTGCCCAAAAAGAGAAGCTAATCTTAGAGTATTCGAGCAGGGCTGATGAGCACGGGGCTAAAGTCGGAGAGTTGAAGAAAAGGATTGAGGAAGAGAAGGAGAGGATAATGCTTATTGCTCGGCTAAGCGCGGAGACTGCTCATGAGAAGACGATTTTGTCAAAACTTGAGGATTTGAAAAAGAAGATTGCACAGGCAAAGAAGGATCTTGACGCTAAAGAGTTCGAGTCACAGATGTCAAAGAGAGCGAAGCTTAATGAAAAAATCAAGGGGCTTTTGGAGGAGAGGGATAAACAAAAAAACGTTGTTGGAACTGTAAGAAAGCAGAATATTTTTGAAGAGTTTTCAAAAGCAGCTAAAACAGCAGACGAACTTATACATAAGCGCAGGGTTGTTGAAACTGCGTTTAATGAATTAAAACTCAGGTTTGATTCGCTTTTATTAAGGCATGAGGATGCAGAGGTTGAGAATAATGCTCTTTCTGCCGAGAATCAGCAGCTCCAAAAAGAGGTTATGGATAAAGAGAAGCTCTTGCTTGAGATTCAGGATGATGTTTTGGCTAAAGAAAAACAGCTCCTTGAGGCAAAGAAAAAGAACGCAATTCTTGCAGATGAGAAGGATTACTCTGACAAGAATATTCACAAGTTTGAGAAGGACATTATGAACGAGTCGGTGAAAGTGAAGAAGATTGAGTCAAGAACTGCTGAATTTAATCTTGAGAAGAGCAAGCTTGGCGTGAGGCAGGCGGATTTGTCTGAAGAAAAGAAAGAGTTTGAAGGCATTGAGCCTTACGCTTCCAAGAGTCTTGATGAGTGCAAGGAGAGGCTTGAGTTTATAGAGAAGAGGCTTGGCGATATCGGAGCGGTTAATTTTAAGGCTGTTGATAACTTTAACGAGTTGAAGAAGGAAGTTGAAGACATTTCAGGCAAAGCGGCTAAGCTTGGAGAAGAGAGGCTCGCTGTTCTTGACATGATTGACAAGATTGAAGTGAAGAGAACCTCGGTTTTCATGGATTGTTTTAATGAAATCAACAAGAACTTCAAGGATATTTTCTTCAAGTTCTTTAACGGAGAGGGGGATTTGAGGCTTGCTGACGGAGAGAAGCCTCTTGAATCCGGGCTCATGATTGACGCAAAGCACAAAGCGGGGAAACTCCAAAATATTGATTCTATGAGCGGGGGAGAAAAGACATTAACAGCGCTTGCTTTCATGTTCGCTATACAGCTTTACCACCCGGCTCCTTTCTATGCTTTTGACGAGGCTGACGCTGCGCTTGACAAGGAGAACTCGCTTAAGATGAGCAACTTGATTGAAAAAATCGCTGAAAAGAGCCAGTTCATTGCCATTACGCACAATGATGTTATTACAAAAAAGGCTCATCAGATTATAGGGGTCGCAAGAGGCAGGGACGACAGCTCAGTAATTGGATTAAAACTAAAGAACAGCGATGACGATGACATTAAGCACGCAAAATCAGGGGCTGTTATTGAAGAATCCGATTCTGAACCTCTTGAAGAAGCCGCGTAATTAAATGACTCATTAGATTAAATGTTTCATTAGCTTTGATTTTTAGTTCATTTACTTTTTGATGTTCTTGTTTTTGTAAGCGAATCTTCGTATCATTTTTCTTCGCTTTGCCCTTTCTTTTGATTCGTTCTCTGCCTCTTCAACGGCAAGTTCTTCAGTGCCTTTAAGCTTTGGTTCTTTTGAGGACAGTTTTTTGAAGAACTTTGATATGGGCGATTTTTCCCTGTTCTCTTCAAGTTTTTCTCGTTGAGTGATTTTTATTTCTCCCCTTATGTCCCTTATTTCGTCTTGAACCTGTTTGTAGTTTCTTTCAAAGTCTTCCGGAAGGATTAGTCCTTCTTTGTGGTGTCTTCTTAAATCAATTAATCCTCTTTCAAGCGCTCTTTGTTTTGCCCTCAAATCATCAATGCTTAGATTCAGCCTTTTTCTTTGTTCTCCAACCACGTTCTTGTGCTGGATTTCTTTCTCGTATTGTTTTTTCATAAAGAAATATTCTGCATCTGAGATTTTCTTCTGTGTAAGGGCTTTTTCGAGGTTATTTAGGACAACTTTGAGCTTTTCTCGGCGAGAGTCCCCAACGTAAGCGAGGTTTGGGCGCCTTGATTTAACAAGAACCCCTATTACTATTATTACAATAACTAAAAGCAGGGCAAGCACTAACAGAACTGTTCCGAAGTATACGTAAGTGTCTGCGGGTTTCTTTGTGTATTTTATTTCAACAACCGGTTCGGTTTCAACATAAGGATCCATTGCTGTGAATGCAACGTATTCTTCAACCATTGTTTTTGCAGTGTTTAGCTTTTTGCTTAAGTAAATCAAATCAAAGCTTGTTTCAAGGCTTGATACTACTTCCTCTTTTCTGTCAAGTTTTTTGTTAAAACCGGCATTTTCGTAATAGAACTTCGCGTGGTCAAAGAACATATTTGCCCATATTGAGTCGCTTGCAAGTCCTTTGTTAATGTCAGCGCCTACGCTATTGTAGAGTGTTTCGCCGTCCATGTTTTGTCTCTCGTATTCGGATTCAACAAATGACTGCGCAAAGTAAGCGTCGTAGAGAGCCGCGAAAAGGAAGTTGTTGTCAAAAGAGTACTTTGCTGATGAGAGTCTTCGCTTTGCTTCAGTTAGAGAATCCTGCGAGATGTTAGTGTCATTAATCAATTGTTCTGCTTTTGTAATCTCTCCAAGAACCGTTGTGGTAAATTCTTTTGTATAAAGAGGGATTTTCTTCTGCTTGCTTTTTTGGGCTTGTTTTAAGAAGTCTTGGGCCACGCTTGTCCAAGCCTGGGCTGATACATAGTCATACACTTGCCCGTACATTATTGTTTGCTCGGCTTTTTCATTGTCTGCTCCTGTAGCAGAAGGATCTGTCACAGTAACTACTTCAGTGTTTTCTATTTTGTTCAGCGCGTTCTCCGCATATGCGAGTCTTTGCTGAGCGCCTATAACCCATTCAAATGAATCAACCGGAATATATGCCGCTCGTTCTTTTGTTGATTCTATTTCTTTTCTTAGAGTGGATATTTTTGACTCAAGCAGCCTTGACTCGCTTATCAATAGGGAAGGGTTTTGGGCTATTTCTTTTATGGTTCCGGCAAGCACTCTTGCGTTAAAAGCATAGTTTGCGGAGGAGTATAAATAGTTTTGATCGCGGAACCTCTGCGCCATTTCAACTCCTCTTTTTGTCGAGGCATAGCTTTGGTAAAAATCTGCTATTAGGACTTCTGGAAGCGTTGTTTGTTCAAGGGCTTTTTTTGCCTCTTCAACGGTTGTTTTAGCGTCGTCAATGTATTTTTGCGAGATAGTCTGCATAGGGATTAACGAATAATCGTAGCTTATTGAGCTTGGGATAAATACCTGTGTTGAGCCGTTATAATCTACTTTTATTGATTCAATGTCTGAGTAAGCGTAATTTATCGCAGAGTTTATGTCCGCAACTTCCACAACTTTCATTCCAAGTTTTTGAGGAGCGTATTCAAGGAGGTTTACTGTTTCAAATTTCCCGTCTTCCATTAAATCCGCAACTGCTTCTCCTGTCGGAATCATGAAGAGTTTTATTCCTGCTTTTGAAGCCGCTTGCGCTTTTGGTCCTACTCCCCCAACCATTCCAACGTACCCGTCGTCTGTAATAGTTCCTGTAATTGCAACGTCTCCTGGGAGGGGTCGTTCTGCAAGAAGAGAGTATGATAAGAGAGTCATTGCGGCTCCTGCTGACGGTCCGTCTACTTCTGTCGCGTTTGCGCGTATGTCAAATATTACGTCCTTGTCCGAAACTGACTGGCCTGTTAGTTCCTGAGCGATTTGAAGAGCGATGTTTCCTGTTGTTTGAGTGTCTTTTCCCACAAGAGAGCTGGAAG
>CAZJAE010000083.1:0-4266 GCA_964544205.1 uncultured archaeon | reverse complement strand
TCTGAAGCAATATATCTAAGATGGATAAATTAGCAATGACAATAGCCGGAGAAATCACTCTCTCAAGCGACCCGGGCGGAAGCATGAAAAAATGGAGAGAAATATTCGCAGTCCACCAAACAGAACTCGCAGGATTCTTAAAAGTCTCATCATCAACAATCTCTGACTACGAAGGCGGAAGAAGAAAAAACCCCGGAATAGGAGTAATAGCAAGATTTGTCAACGCCCTCATAGAAATAGACAAAAACAGGGGCGGAAAAGTAGTAAAACAACTCGAAAAAGATTTTGCGCAGGAAAGAAGCACAGCATTTGAAAGCCACGAATTCACTTCCGGACTAAAAGCGACAGAGCTAGTCAAAAAAGTTAACGGAGAAATAGTGTGCCTCCCGCACAAAATAAAAGAAGAAACAGTATTCGGCTACACAATCATAGACTCCATCAAAATGATACTCGAAGTCCCAGTCCACGAATACATGATGATATACGGAAAAACGCCCAACAGGGTTCTCGTATTCAGACATGTAGAGAACGGAAGAAGCCCGATGATAGCAGTAAAAGTAGGGCGATTCTCAACCGACATGAAGCCAAGCCTAATAATACTAAACGGAGTATTCAGCGCCGACAAACCAGTAGACCCGCTCGCAATAAAAATCGCTGAAAGCGAAAAAATCCCGCTCGTGACAACAGCAATGCCAATAGAAGAACTAATAAAAGCGCTCGGCGAATTTGAGAAATAAAAAAACTAGTTATTGGTGAAAGCAATGGAAGAAAACAAAGCTTTCTGGCTCTTCCCACCAAGATTTGTGGTCCTCGTAGCTACAGCTGACAAAAAAGGAAGCCAAAATCTTGCGCCACACTCTGAGTTTGTCAACCTCTACGGCAACACACACCTAATAATAGCAGTTGCAAAAGACCACGATACACACGCAAACATACTTGAAACAAAAGAATTCGTAGTAGGGATTCCGCCGATAACAATTGCCAAAGCAATTACAATCTGCGGAAAAACATTCCCAAAAGGAGTTTCGGAGTTTGAAAAATCGGGATTGACACCAAAAAAAGCCGACAAAGTCAAAGCTCCCCTCATTAAAGAATGCCTTGCGAATTTTGAATGCACCCTCGAACGAC
Organism: uncultured archaeon; assembly: GCA_964544205.1. Classification (GTDB taxonomy): domain Archaea; phylum Iainarchaeota; class Iainarchaeia; order Iainarchaeales; family JAAZKV01; genus JAAZKV01. The sequence goes on along the minus strand of CAZJAE010000083.1, from coordinate 3,138 downwards.
AGATTGAAAACGTCGGCGACGGGAGCCTATTCATAGGAAAAGTAGTCGCAACGCATTACAACGAAAAAGAAGTAAGCGACGAGACAAACACGCGCCTCAACAGCAAAGCCGCGCTGCACGTCCACAAGGGAAGAATATACACAACAATAAACAAAGAAACTATCGACACAGAAATAAATTACCGCGACCCATAGAAAAACTGCTGCGAGAAAAGAGCAAAACTATTTCTTGATCAAATAAGTAATCCTGTACTTCTGGCTGCGATCCTCTTCCTCGCCAATGAGTTTCTTTGACAATTTAGGAGTGGTTTTGTACAGCTTTGCAAGCTTTCTTGCAACCCTATTCGCCGCCTTCTTAGAACCAATCCACAAATCATAACCAGTAGGACCCTTAAGCGTCTTAACAACCGCTGAAAGCGAGTCCTTCGCCTGTTCAGCCGCAAGAAGAGCCTTTGCGGTCTGCATCATCGGCTCTGCATCCTCCGCGCTTGTTGAACGAAGCTGAATAATCGCTTCCCTATAATTAGAAACAAGCTTCATGCACGAATCGCAAGAAACCTTCTGCAAGAAAAACTCGTGAGGCTTCTTCTCTTCAAGAAGAACCCCCTTAATAAAACCAGTAACTGTTATATGCGCGGCGAAGTCAAGCTCGGTCAGAGGCTCAAGCTCTACAAAAATCTTTGCCTGCTCAACATCAGGATTAACCTTAACCTTAGAAACGACTTCGTTAGCGATGAGCTCGTGATTATACTGCTCCCACTTGCCCTTAACCCGCACCTTGCCGCACTTAACGCACCTATCCACGGCAAAGTCCTTGACTTCAAAAAGAGAATGCTTCTTAAAATAACAATCAGCGCACACGCCCCCGACAAGAGAATCAGTGACTTTCCCGCACTTAGCGCAAAACTTTTCAAAACCCATCAAAAACACTCAAAAAAAAACTTTTCCAGACAGCACTCAATTGCCAAACTCAATCTTCTTACCCATCTGAACAGGACTCGCCTTAATCCCCGTCTCTTCCTTAATCTTCTGAGAAAACACCTGCATAACCTTCTTGTCGCCGTGAACCATGAAAACTTCCTTAGGACTCCACTTCTTAATCGCCTCAATCATCTCGCTCTGACTCGGATGCGCAGAGAACTCAAACTTCTCATACCTGCAACCCACTTTGATGATTTGATTATTCTCAGGATTAGGAATCTTGCCCTCGTCAAGAAGCATTCTCCCAGGAGTTCCCTCAGCCTGGTAAGAAGTCAAGTGAATCTTGCTCCTCGGATCATTAATAACCTTCTTCAAATAATGCTGAACAGGACCGCCCTTCATCATTCCAGAAGTAGAAACAATAATTCCCGGCTGCTTCATCGCCTTAGCTCTTCCCTGCTTGCCCTGCACCCACTCAACGTCATTAAGCGCCTTCTTAAAACCCTTAGAATCCTTCACCAAATCAGGGTACTTGAAATAAACTTCCGAAACCTGCTTGCCCATCCCGTCAAAATAAATCGGCGCGTCAATCTTGTACTTAGAGAGAATATCAATAATCTCCTGACTCCTCCCAATAGCAAGAACAGGAACAATCGCCCAGCCGCCCCGCTCAACAGTGCTCTGAACAGACTCGCAAAAAGCCTTCTCTTCAAGCTTTCTGTCCTGCTGCTCCCTATCCCCGTAAGTGGATTCAGTCATCACATAATCAACCTTGCCCAAATTAAGGTCAGCGCCCGTGTGCAGTTGAGTCTCAATAACCTTGTAATCGCCCGTATAGACAAAAGTATCCTCGCCGTAAGTAAACTTAGTAATAGCCGAGCCAAGAATATGCCCAGCGTCAAAAAACTCAAGCGACAAGTCATTAGCAATATTAAGCTTCTTGTTATAAGGCGCTACAAAATTATACCTATGCGTCCTCTCAATCTCAACCTTATTATACTTAGGCGCCATTCCTTCAAATTCAGCAATCTTAATCGAATCCTTCCACAAAATATCCGCAAGCTCAAGAGTAGGCTGAGTCATGAAACTCAAACACTCAGAATTCTTGTAAAAATAAGGCAACAATCCGGAATGATCCAAATGCGCATGCGAAATAACAACCGCTTTGACATGCTCGTTAATCTCAAGCGGATACTCAATAGCGTCAATATTAAGCTTAATACCATAATCAAGCAAGAATTTCTCCCCAAAATCAAGAACAAACGCGCTTCGCCCAACTTCCTCGCACGCACCGTACCCGGTAATTCCAAACCTTTTATTAGCCATAAAAAAACAACTATCCTAGATTAACAAAGTAAGATTAATATCATTTATATGTCTTTGCCCTAAACGCCAAAACGAAAAACGCTCCGCAAAAAAACAACCGCAAAAAGAAAAAAAGAATGAAAAGGGCAAAAAAGCCCTTTCACCCGCTAAAATCAGCACTGCCCGCCGGCAACAGTAGAAGTATTAGAGCTAAGAACCGTTTCGCACTCGCTAGGAGCAACGTTAAACGAATTACAAATAGCCTGCTTATACCCTTCAGAATTGCCGTACTCATAAACAGCAGGAGTATTCACGCCGTTAATGAGAAGAGTCGGAGAACCGCTAGCACCAGCAGCATTAGAAGCCGCTTCGCTTTCAGCCATCAACGCAACCCCTTCCTTAGCAACGCAGTCATTGATTAAAGCCTTGTTCAAGTCAATAACATCCGCAGCGCCTTCCCAGCACGAGCCGTTACTGCCGCAATTGTCATTCACAAGAGCAGCGAAGTAAAACCACTTATTCATGTCGTAATACTTAGCCACGCAAGCTTCTCTCTGATTCTGAACCGCTTCAGGAGCGCCGTGCAAAGACTGCACATTATCTCCGCTCACAGAAACAATATAGTGAACGTTAAAATCCACCTTGTCCTTCAACAAGTCAAAAACCGGGAACATAGTGTTCTCAGCCTGATTGCCGTAAGGGCAAAAACTCATAACAAACAAGTCCACAACAGGCTTGTCCGACTTAACAGGCTCAACATCAGCCGTCTGAGGAGATTCCTGCTTAGGCAAGTCAACAGACATGTCAAACTTCTGGCCAATCAAAAGATTGCTTCCATTAGCATAAACATTGCCCGCGGCAACTTCCTGTCCAGCCTGAAGAATTGAATAATTCAACTCAAACAAACCATCGC
>CAZJAE010000082.1:0-4275 GCA_964544205.1 uncultured archaeon | reverse complement strand
AAAAACGACTTTGTATTGACAATCGACTCAACAGGACAAATGACTCCAAGAGAACTTCTTGAGAGCGCAATTGACCAGTTGACAGCAAACCTTGACGAGCTCGAAGAGCAACTCAAGAAATTATAAAACCAAATGTTCACAAAGTGAACAATACAGGCCGAAAAAAACGGACGGCTCAAAGGGGGCAGGCAAGCGCTATGCCAGGCTGGAAGAAAAAAATCGGCTTGAATAGTGCAGGGGTTCCCGAGCGGTCAAAGGGGCAGGACTTAAGAAACCTTTTTCTTTTCTTAGCAGAAAAGAAAAACGTTTGCGAAAAAGAAAAGACGCGAACGGTTTTGAGAAATCCTGTGGCTTAGTGCCTTCGAGAGTTCGAATCTCTTCCCCTGCATGAATGAATTGATGATATTTAGTAAGTTGAATGAGAAAAGTGATGAAAAATGGCAAAAAAACTGGAAACAATAAAGCTCATTGCGAGCCTTGAAAAAGCAGCTAAGTCAACAAAAAGCGCTCTATGGGCGGACATAGCAGAAAGACTAGCGGCTCCGACAAGAAACAAAGTAGTGGTTGATCTTGACAAGCTTGACACAATGGCAAAAAAGAACAAAGGAAAAATACTCCTTGTTCCAGGAAAAGTGCTTGTAAAAGGCGAGTACGGCGAAAAAGCAAAAATAGTAGCAGTAAACGCCAGCGAAAACGCTAAAAACAAAATAGAAGCAAAAGGAGAATTCGTTTTCCTAAGAGACTTCGCAAAAAACGCGGACAAAGTAAAAGCAAGCGAAGTAATAATCGTGAAGTGATTAAAGCCAAAACGGAGATAATGATTAAAGGTGTGTAGTATGATGATAATAGACGCAAAAGGACTTGTCGCAGGAAGACTATCAACAAAAGTGGCAAAATCACTAATAAACGGAGAGAGCGTAATAGTGCTCAACGCCGAAGAAGCAGTGATGACAGGAAACAGAACAAGCATTATAGAAAAATTCAAGACAAGAGTAGACGCTGCGGTAAAATCAAACCCACACTACGGACCAAAATACTCAAGAATACCCGACAGAATGTTTAGAAGAATGGTTAGAAACATGCTCCCTACAAAAAAGAGGGCAAAAGAAAGACTCATAAAAAAACTATCAGTATACAATTCGGTTCCAAAAGAACTCGCAAAAGAAAAAGCGCAGACTTTTGAAACATTCAAGTGCAACGAAAGGCACGGATACATGACATTTAAGGAAATCGCCCTAGAACTCGGCGGAAGATGGTAATTTAGGTGAATAAAATGGAAGACGAAAAGAGAACAAAACCCGCAGCAAAGAGAGCAGGAATGATAGTTAAGTCAAAGAAAAAAACTGCGGTTGCAAGAGCGGTAATACGAAAAGGAAGCGGAGTAGTAAAAGTCAACACAATAAACCTAAACGCTTACGCAAAAGGATACATAGGCGCGCTTGTAGCAGAACCTGTAAGACTTGCAGGAGACGCGGCAAAAGAATACGACATTGAAGTTACAGTTAGCGGCTCAGGATTCATGAGCCAGGCAGTAGCAGTACGATCATGCATAGCAAAAGCGCTGGCAAAAGCAAAAGGAAAGAAACTCAAAGAAATATTCACAGCATACGACAGAACACTGCTCGTAGATGATGTTAGAAGAGTTGAAAGCAAAAAGCCTCTTGGAAGAAAGGCAAGGAAGAAAAAGCAAAAAAGCAAGAGATGAAAGCAATCATCTTTTGCAAAACATTTTTTTTTGTTTTGCAAAAGCAATGGCTGCAAGTTGCATTTAGGATAAAGGAAAAAGTGGTGAGAAAATGATTGTTCCAGTAAGATGCTTTTCATGCGGAAAGCCAATAGGCGGCGCATACACCGAGTTCAAGGAAAGAGTGGAAAAAGGCGAAGACGCTGGAAAGGTTTTAGACGACCTCGGCATAAAGAGATACTGCTGCAGAAAAGTACTCCTCACACACGCAGAACTAGTGGAAGATGTGATGAAATACACAAAGTAAATCGTAAAAACCGGAAGGAAGAATGAAAAAATTATTTTTGGCTTGAAAGAGTGGTAATATGGAAGAAAAAATTGCAGAAAAAGAAACAAAACAAGAATTTGATGACAGCGAACTATACAAAGGAAAAGACCTTTTGATAGACATAGAAACCTACCTAAAAAGCGGGGTACACATCGGAACAAAAATGAAGACCGGCGAAATGCGAAGATACATCTTCAAGAAAAGAAACGACGGACTGATGGTTTTTAACATAGAAACAATAGACAAGAGAATAAGAATGATAGCAAAAATGCTTGCAAAATACCAGGGCAAAGACATAGCAATCCTTGCAAGAAGATTATACGGACACAAACCGGCAAAGAAAATGGCTATGATGCTCGGCGCAAGAGAATTCACAGGCAGATTCATACCAGGAACATTCACAAACCCGCAGGCAAGACTATTCTTCGAACCAAAAATAGTATTTGTAACAGACCCGATAGCAGACTCGCAGGCTCTAAAAGAAGCAACAGAAATCGGGATTCCTGTAATAGCAATCGCTGGAAGCGACTCTCCGTTGAAAAACATTGACTTAGCGGTTCCGGCAAACAACAAAGGCAGAAAATCCCTGGCTTTGCTATACTACTTAATAACAAGAGAAACACTTGTAGAACGAAAAGAACTTGACAGGGGAGCATTCAAATCCGAAGTAAGCGAATTTGAACAAGAAATAGACGAAGCACAAGAGGAAAAGACAAAAAAGGTTTCCCAAAACAGGTTCAGAAGAGGAAGAAGAAGGATGTAAATCCTTTTTCTTGACTATTTTTATCAAAAATCAAAAATAACCCCTCTTTTGAGGCGTTTTAACCACTCCAAAAAACCCAAAATATGCCCCCAATTAACGTTTAAAAGTAAATTTATATACTTGTTTGAACCAATATATTGTATCAAGAACAAAACAAACACGTGGTTGGGATGAATAACAACGAAGCATACGCACTCCTTGAGAAACTTGGCTTAACTGAATACGAAGCAAAAACACTAAACACACTATTCACTCTAAGAGAAGCCGAAGCGCCGCAAATATCCAGAAGCGCGCAAGTGCCAAAAACAAGAGTATATGATGTTCTTGAAAAACTAATAGAAAAAAACCTTATAATTGAAATAAAAGGAAGACCAAAACTCTACCGAGCAGTAGAAGCGCAAAAAGCAATCGACCTATTAATAGTCACAAAAAAAAACCAGCTCAACGAACTCGAAAAAGAAGCGATTGAAGTAAAAGAAAACATGCTCGCAGTGGAAGGAAAAGAAGAAAGCGGAGAAAAAGTAATGAAAGTAAAAGACAAACAGGACTTTGAAAAAATACTCGGACAAGAACTCTTAAAAGCCACAAAATCCATACAAGGATTAACAGAAATAATGGACGAACACGAAATACTCCACGATGCGCTAAAAAGAGCAAAACAAAAAAACGTTTCAATAAAACTCCTGAACTCATTCCAGTCAAAAAAACTAAAAGAAGTCGCTGACGTAAAACACCACAACCACGGACTAAACGCATTCATAATAGACGGAAAAAAAGTAGTCCTCGCAATATCAGACTTCAAAAAACAAAAAAGTGACTACCACTTCACAATACTAAACGACCACGCACCAATGGCTGGCGCGCTATTACACTACTTTGAAAAAAGCTGGAAAGACGCAAAAAACTACTAACTACAGGAATAAACGCCGGCAGGGTCCGCAAGCAAACGCCTAAAAACCATTTCTATCCAAGTTCTATTTATGGAAGAAGCAAGACAAGCTGCGTACAAATATGCTGTAAAAAACGCTTACGAACACGGCGGAAAATCACAAATCGGCGCAGTAGTTGGAAAAGTAAAAGCGCTCTTCCCAGAAGCTGACTTAAAAAAAATCATGCCGCTCATAAACGAAACAGTGACAAGCGTAAACAAACTCCACAAAGACATGCTCAACAGCGAATACTCAAAATTCAATGCTGAAGGATGGGAACTAAAAAGAACTCAAAAAGAAAAAACACTCCCGGAACTTGACTGGGTAAAACCAGAAACAAAAATAATTACAAGAGTGGCTCCAAATCCGAGCGGAGTAATGCACTTCGGACACGCAAGACCCGCAGTCCTCACAGACGAGTACATAAAAAAATACGGCGGAAAATTCATACTGCGGTTCGATGACACAGACCCGAAAACAAAAATCCCTATTGCGGGCGTGGAAAAAGATTTTAAGAAAGACTTTGAATGGCTCGGGATAAAATTTGACGAAACAGCGAACGCAAGCGACA
>CAZJAE010000081.1:0-4323 GCA_964544205.1 uncultured archaeon | reverse complement strand
CGGAAGAACTCGCTTTGAAGAATAAGAATGTTGGAATTGTTGTTGTCGATCCTATTGGAGTGTTTTGGTCAATGAAGCACCCTAATAAGGAAGAGAAGGAGCTTGAGGCTCTCGCTAAGTGGAATATAATGCCAAGGGGGCTTAACAACATCAAGGTTTTCATCCCTGTTGGAATGAAGGACTCTGTTCCTAAGAGTACTTTTGACGCGGTGTTCTCCATACAGCCTTCTTTACTTACTGCTGAAGACTGGTGCCTTACTTTTGGAATTGACCGGTTCTCCCCAACCGGGCTATTGATGGAGAAGGGGATTGCCAAGGTTAAGAGCGGTTACTCTACGCAGGAAGGAAAAGAGGTTAGAGGCAAGCAGAATACTTTTTCGCTTAATGATTTAGTGAAGTGCTTTGAGGATGATGCGGAGCTTAACGACAGGGATAAGGGTTACAAAGCTGATTCTATAAGAGCGCTTGTGAGCAGGTTTGACGCGGCTAAGCATTGGGGTATTTTTGACGAGAAGGGAACTTCGCTTGGGTTATTGTCCAGAGCCGGGCAGATGACTATTCTTGACACGAGTTTTTTGGAAGATAACGTGAGCGCGCTTGTTGTTGGAATTATTTCTCGAAGGCTTCTTTCAGCAAGAAAGCTTGGGACGAGAAGAGAAGCTGCTGGCAAGTTTGACGATGCTTCTAACATGGATGATGTTGTTGAGTTGAACATTCCTCCGACTTGGCTTTTCATTGATGAAGCCCACACGCTTATTCCCGGAGGAAACCAGAAGACTCCTGCAAGCAATGCGTTAGTAGAGTATGTTAAGCAGGGAAGAAGGCCCGGTTGTTCGTTAGTTTTCGCTACGCAGCAGCCAAGCGCTATTGATTCAAAAGTTTTGAGCCAGTTGGATGTTATAATGGCGCACAAGCTCGTGTTTGACGATGATATTAAGAGTATTTACAAGAGGACGCCTACTATTGTTCCTTTCGCTTACAAGAAAGCGAATTTCATTAAAACAATGCCTGTTGGTATTGCGCTTACAGGGGATAGGAGCGAGACTACAAGCAGGGCTTTTATCATGAGCATTAGGCCGAGAATGAGCCAGCACGAGGGAAGAGATGCTGAAACTGTGGAAAATAAACAGGAACTTGAAGCGGAGCAGGTTGAAGTGCTTGCGGTTAATATAGTTTTAAGACAGCTTGAGAAGGACCCAAGCATTAGTCTTGACAGCATTAAGGAAACTCTTGACACTTTGAATAACACTTACAAAAAAGAAATTGGACTTGACCAGATTGTCAAGGCGCTTGAAAAGAAGGGGCTGAATGTTGCTGATAATGCTGTTTATGCTAAGGGCGTTCTTGAGGAAATGGAAGCTGAAAAAGAGGCAGAAGAGGAAGCAAGAAGGGCTGAAGAAGAGGCTGAGAATAAAGTAGATGGCGAAGAGGATGAAGGTTACGGGGCTAAGATGCTTAAGCCAAAGAAGCTTTCAAAGGATGTTGAGAAGTTTGAGAACCAATTGCACGAGTTTGACGAAAAAGTTGAGCTCACCGCGCTTAAGCCGATTGTTGATGAGAACAGGGCGAGAAAGACGCTTGCTGGTTTTGCGGCTAAGAAGTTTTTGTTCGCTGAAGAGATTCTTGACAGGGTTGCGTTAAAGCACGCCCAGCTTTACAAGGTTAAGTTCAAGTACTTTAATCACAAGGATGCTTTCCAGGTCGGAGAGGCTTACATTAATTCGCTTACTGGAGAATTCATCCATGATGACAGGGGAACGCTTGCGGAGAGCAAGGGCTTGCCGATTTTTATGGATTTGAATGAATCCGAAGCGAATATGTTCAAGCTTGTGGGAGAAAAGAAGCGGACTCCAAAGGAAGCTGCGGTTCACATGAAGATGGAAGAAGGAAATGCTAAGCGGGTTCTTGACTCGCTTGTGAAAAAGGGGCTTCTTGTTGCTGGCGCTGACGGCAAAGGCAATCCGGTTTATTCTCCGGGAAAAATTGAGGTTGATTTGCCTCCGACTCCTCTTCACGAGATGCTTCCAAGTATCGGAAAAAAGGCAATTGCTGAGATTGAGTCAGCGGCAGTTATTCCGCCTGCTTTAAACGAGCGCGAAATTCCTGAATTATTAAAGAAGCTTTGGGGGAATGTGAGCGTAAAGGAAGTCACTCACTTGTTTTTGCCTGTGTGGGAAGGCGTTTTGAAGAAGAGGACAGGCGAAGAAAGAGCTGTAATGATTGATGCTATTAACGGAAAGCAGATTCAGCTTGAGTAAATCAAATTCTAAACGCTTTACCACTTTTCGTAGTGCACTTTGTTCTTAGCGTATCTGTTTACTGCTTTTGGTTTTTTCTTTGGATACCCTATCGGAATTATGCAAAGAGGAATAATGTGCTGTGGGATTTCAAATACTGATCTTATGCGCGCAATTTTTTTGTCCTCGTCCGGCTTTATTCCTGTCCAAACCGCTCCAAGTCCGAGAGAGTGCGCGGCTAAGAGAAGGTTTTGTGTCGCGGCGCTGCAGTCCTGAATAGAGTATCCCTTGATGAAGGGGTATTCTTTTTTTGGGTTCATGCAGATTATTATGGCAAGAGGCGCTTTTTTAGCCATCTGCGCGTATGTGCTTAGCGAAGGGATTTTGTCAAGCAGTTCCCTGTCTTTTACTACAATGAATTCCCATGGCTGTTCGTTGCACGCGCTTGGAGCCTGCATCGCGCATTCAAGGAGTTTTTTCACCGCGCTGTCTGAAACTTTTTTGTCAGCATAGTCCCTTATGCTTCTTCTTGTCCTTATGCATTTTATTGCGTCCAAAAAACCCACCGCCCTTTTTTACTTTTTTTACATAACCTATTTTTTATCCAATATGTTTTTTATCAAATATATAACACTGTTAAATAAATTATTTTGCTTCGCTCATCTGGCTTTTCACTTCTTCGGATATTTTCATGTCTAAAAAAGTTTTGAGGGTTTTGTGAGCGCCTATTATTGTCGCATTTCCAGCCATGAGCATTACTTTCAGTCCCGGGAGGTAGAGGTTTGCTTTCATTGAAAGCATTGAGGCGAGGAGCTGGGTGAGGAGCGGAATGTTGTCGCCTTCTACTGATATTACGCCTTGTTTTTTCCAGTGTTCGGGTATTCTTGAAAGAACATCATTGTCTTTTGTTTCAACTATTATTTTCTGTCCTTTGCAGTAGAGCCCTATCTTTGTTACTACTTGTTCGTCAAATGGTATTTTTGCGGAGTCGTTAAAGTCAAGTTCGCGGAGTTTTATTGCCTGCTGTTCGAGAAGCAGACTCATTTTTTTTAAGTGTTTTCGCTCGGCTCTTATTTTTCGGCGAAGCTCTTCTATGTCTTCTATTGAGAATGCCGCGTTTTCTTTCGCGTTGTTTAAGAGGTCCTTGTCTTGTCCTCCGCGCTGGGAGAGGACTATTAATAGGCGGACTATTTCGTTTAGGTTCCCAAGCGGGCGTTTCATTTCTTCGTTTAACCTGAGCACGAGTTTGTCCTTCATTTCTATGCTCATCGAGGCGAGTCCCTTGTCTGTCACAAAAAGCCTCGTGCCTTCTTTTTTTATGAGTCCAAACGACGCCATGTCTTTTAGGGCTCTTGCGAGAGCTGATTTTGCGCTTGCGGGGTTTTTGTATCTTTGCGAGACTTTTGAGAGAAGGTCGTTGTACTCTATCCCTGGCGTTTGTTTTACTATTAGAAGGACGGAGTTGTTGAATGTCATAGATTAATTAGAAGTCAGAAGTTTATATTTTTAATGAAGCGCGAGTTTTGGCAAAAAGATAGGTGCGTGTATGAAAGCGCGTTGCCGAGTCTTAACTCATGAACTGGTTGAATAAAACTGGCTTTTTGGAGCCAAAAAATAGGGAAAAAGAAAGTTTCACTGTTGTGTTACTTTCTTCATTCTTTTTCCAAGCGAGTAAGGAACCTTTCTTTTGCAGTCTGCGCATTCTGCGACAAACGCTGGTCTCTTGTTCTGCTTTTTAACTAAAACAACGTATTTGTATTTTCCCAAGTATCCGTGTCCTGTGTTTCTTTCGTGTCTTCTGTTTCCTGCAGCCATTGTTCTTTTTGCGCCTGATTTGAATTCTTTTAGCTTGTGCTTTGTGTGCTTTTTGCATTTTGCGCAGTATAGTTTCTTTTCTTTTGGTACTTTCATTCAACTCACCAGATTAAAGAAAAAGTGCAAGGAAAGCTTTTAAAAGGTTCCCAAAAGTCGAAATTCAAAATCATGAGGCACGGAGCGATTTGAGGCATTTTAGGCTGAGAGCGTGTTTTTTGCTTAACACAACTAATTTAAACCTCAAGCACTTAATTATAGCATTAAGTTGGTG
>CAZJAE010000080.1:0-4402 GCA_964544205.1 uncultured archaeon | reverse complement strand
GTCCTTTATCTGCCATATGAGCGAGAAGTATACAATTATTCGCATAACAAAAGAAAGCGCGCATACTACAAAGAACGGTATTATGAACACCGCTGAGAATAGGGTGGATACTTGCGGTATTCCCTGCAAGAGAGAAGCAATAATGCCTGGCAGCGGGAACATTAATAAGTATCCTCCTGCGAGGGTTCCTAAAAATGATGCTGTTCCAAAGAACACTAATTGGTATGAAGAGTAGTAAATTATTTTTTTCGGCTCGAATGAGTCGTAAATAAAGTTGTTGAGTGCAAGCAAGAATCCGCTGAATGCCACTCCGTCAAAGAGCTGGAGGGCGATTAATAGTATTGGGTCTCTTATGAATACAAGGAGTATTGGGTAGAAGCATGCCAAAAATCCTGTCGCCGCCAAAAATCTTATAGTGCCGTGTTTGTCCATTATTTTTCCCCAGTAAGGCATTGAAACTATTGATGTTAAAGTAGCCGCCGAGATTAGGATAGTGTAGAAGAAGTAATCATGTTCAAGCCCAAGGTCTTTTAGAAAGTAAATTGATATGAACGGCGTTATCATTGCTATTGCAAAAGTCATCAGCGTGCCGTATAAAATGAAGTGCCCGAAGTTGTCTTTTTTTAGCTGGTCTACAAAACTCCACAAACTTACTTTTTCTTCAGCCACTGGTTCGAGTTCGGGTTCGTATATTTTTGTCAGCAGGTAAGCCGAAACGCTTCTTCCAAAAAATCCTATCAAAAATATTCCTACAAACGCGTATAGCGTAAAACTCGGCTCGGCTATTTTTAGTATGAATCCGCATATTATAGTGGTTGCGAATACTACAAAGCCTATTATTGCGTTTCTAAAACCAAAGTATTCTCCAAGTATTTCTCTTGGCGTAATGCTCCTCATCCAGCTCTGCCACCACGGGTGCCCTATTGAGCTTATTACAGTGCCTATTATTGTCAGCGTGATGAACCAGCTCAGCTGGGTGTTTGGCTCAAGGAATAGTATTGCTGAAATCAAGAGCCAGCATATTGACTGTATTACTACTGAAAATATCGAAACCGTGCTTCTTTTTCGGTAAAAATTAAGGAGTCTTAGCGAGGCTAATTGAAACCATGCTGCAAGGAGCGCGGGTATTGCGCTTATTAGCCCTACTTGGAGGCTGTTTGCGCCTAAGAAAACCGCGAACGGCACTATGAATACTATTGCCCCGCCTGACATTATTGCGGTGAACATTCCTTCAAGAACGGAGCGCCTTAGGGGCTCCGGGTACTTGTTTATCTCGTCTAGCAAAAACACACCTTTATTTTAGTAAAATTAGGAAAACTCGCTTTTTAATCATTTGCAGACCGCCAAAATCCGCAAAAAGGCATGTTTTTAATCTTTCCACACAAAAATCTTTTTAGAAAGCAAACAAGATTTTAAATGACTGGAGTTAGATGGTTCTCTGTGCTGTCAAAGACTGCACAAGTTCTTTTGCCGGCGTTAGTAAAGCCGTGCTGAGGTGGCAGAGTGGTCAAATGCGGCGGATTGCTAATCCGTTTCCTGAAAGGGAGCACGAGTTCAAATCTCGTCCTCAGCGTTATTGTTTTCAGCTGGTCTTGTTTTTCTTTGTTTTCTTGATTTTGTTCCATGATTTTTCTTCAAGCATGTATCCTGCGCATTTTTTTGAACCGCACTTGCACGGATAGTTTTTGTAGGTTTTCGGGTTCCATTCTATTCCGTAGTTGTATGTGAGTTCTTCGTCTTTGGGTATGTTTTTCTTTGCGTAAATCCAAACTCTTTTGTTTTTTATTTTGTATTTGCAGTTTGGCTCGCATGAGTGGTTTATGTATTTGGCATAGTTGGTTTTCGTGTTTCCGTCAAGGTCGAATTTTTTGTCAATATAGAAGATGTATGTTGAGCCGAGCGCTTGGTTTTTCTTTGATTTTTGGAGCATTTGCGCGTCTCTTTTGTCGCCTTCTTGTTTTGTGACGAGTTCGCCTGTGTATTCTATTATTCGTGTTCCAGTTTTTATGTCTTTGAGGGCGAATATTCCTTTGTTGTGTATTTTTGACTGGTTCAGGTAGCAGTATTTGTTTATTTTTTTCTTTTGTTTTGCGCTTGTCATGGGGATTCACTTTGTTTTGCTGTTAGTTTTTAGTATTTCCAGTCGTAATCAGAGTAATTGGTGAGGAGTTCTTCCCCTTTTTTTATTTTCCTTATGGTCTTAAAGTTTGCCCCGTCATCTGTTGTTCTTATGTTGGGAGTTTTTGATGTGTTCATATAGAATGACATTCCCATTGAAGATAGTCCGCCTGAGTTCACCCACACGCTTTTGTCTTTTTTAATTACGTAAAACGCATCAATCATTTCTTTTACTTCTCTTGGCGCGTTTTTCAAATGTTTTTCTTCTATTCTTATCCATGCCTGCGGTTTCTCAAACCTGAACGGGTTTATTCCTTTTGGAATTTCGCGGATGGCAAATACTCCAACGCCGTGGCTTTTTGAAGGCTTGAGCCTGCAGTAAGTGTTTAGCAGGTTCTTGATTAGCATTGTTTTTTTGGAAGCCATTTAATCACTATTCAATCACTAATTCAGCTGTACAAGTATCCTTCTGTGTGGAGTTTGTCAGAATCGGAGAACCACTTTACTCCAATATCTGTTCTGTAGTACATATTTTGTATCATGATGTTTTTTACTCTGGAATATGCTTGTTTTCGCGCTTCTTCTACAGTTATTCCCGAGCCTGTTATGACAAGCGCGTATCCTGTCTCTCCTGCTATTGTCCAAACGTCGTTTACGAGCTTGTTTTCGCCGAGGTGAACCCCGTCAATATTTGGTTTTTTGAACAGGATTGAGAGGTCTTTGTAAATGTAAGCGACTTTTTGATCTGTGAATGGGAATGGGGGGACTGCGATTACTACTCCTACTTGGAATCCTTTTTTTGTTTTTATTTCAAAACTCTCTCCTTTAGCCATTTTGTAGAGCATTTCTCCCACTTCGCTTGTTATTCCTTCTAGCTGGATGCTTATTGTCGGGTAGCCGAATCTTGAAGTGAATTCAAGCGGGAATATTCCTTTTGAGTTTGCTATGCAGTTTATGTCCATGTATCCGACGTATTTTGATTTTGCGAGGTCGTCTTTCATTTTGTCAAGCGTTCTTCTAAATATTTCGTTTGGCTGGCTCCAGAACATCAGAGTCCCCATTTCTCCAGTGTATGGTCCTAAATCTCCTGGGAATAGTTTTTTGTGCTCAAAATTCACATTTATCGGCAGGATAAATTCTTTTCCGTTGAAAAACGCCCCTACTGCCACTTCAACCCCGACAGCCATTTTTTGGAGCTGGAATCTTTTTATTTTTCTTGCCCAAAGTTTTCTATTCTGTTCAAGTATTTGGAGCAAGTCCTTGCCGTCTTCTTCCTGTCCCATGAATAGTATTCCTTTCTGGTCGGATGAAATGTTTCCTGATGGCTTGAAAACGTATCTTCCAGGGTTGTTTTTGATAAATTCAATAGCTTCGCCAAAATCGTTAAAGTCCCAGTGAGGTAGTACATCCATTCCGACTCTTTTCATCTCGTTCTGTCCGAATTCCCTGTCTTCTTCGAGCTTGTCAGTGTACTTGCTTCCGCCAACTATGAGTTTTCCCTTTGCCCTCAACTCGTCGGCTGTTTCTCCAAACCCGACATCATCAAATACTATGACATCCGCCCAGTCAATATGAGTCTCCCAATTGTCAACTTTTTCTAAAAAACCGTCGTATACTTCTTTGTCAGCTTCTGCTTTTATGTAAATTCTTACTTCATGCCCTTCTTTTTTCGCCTGCCATGCGAGGTCCCCGCTCAGGCTCTCAAATGACACAAAGAGAAACTTTTTCGGGTGCTCTGTAGTCTTTACTTTTTGTTTTATTTCCCCGTTTTGCTGTGAAGCGCCGTTTGTTTTTTGTGAATCGTTCTGCGAAAACATTAATCAGACCTTCAATATTGCGTAAAAAAATATTTTTTCAATTTTTTTCTCTGATTAATTGTTTTGTGCGACATGTATTTAAGTTTATTGCATTTTTTGCGCGTAATTATTCAAAAATTGCTGTTTGAAATAATTTTTTCCGCAAAAATATTACAAAAAATAAATTTTTTCATAAAAAATATTTTCTCCGGCGTCGGCTCTTTGCGGCAAAAAAACGTTTTTTTGAGTTTTTTTGTTGTGCAAAGCATGCTTTTTATTTGTTTCTAAGAAGTATGTATTTATGGGGTTTTTTGGAATTTTGGGCAAAAAGAAGAGCGCCCCGCAGACAGAAGCGGAGAGTGACGCATTAAAAGCGCAGAGCCAGGAAGTGATAATTCCAGACCACGCAAAGCAGAAAGAATTGGATGAAAGCGCCAAATTGCTTGAAAAAAACGGCGAAGCTGCTAGTGATAATTCGCTTGAAGTGA
>CAZJAE010000079.1:0-4408 GCA_964544205.1 uncultured archaeon | reverse complement strand
AGGATTTTTGGGATAGGAAGAAGTTTGCTTCGGAAGTGTAAAATAGTCTGTCTTTGTCAAGGAAGTATTTTTTTGCGCCTGTTGATGAGTCCAAAAAGGAAGGAGCGGCGACTAGGATTTTTCTTGAATAGCTGTCAGCGTAGTAGTATTGCATGTCAAACCCGTACCCGTCTCTCATCAGGTTCGCGTTAAAATCCACCAACCCCAAAAATTCGTCCGCCGTGCTCACTATTTCAGAATCGCTGAGCCCGTCAGGTGACTCGTTGAGGTTTGATGCTTTGAGGTAATAGTAAAGCGCCGGCTTTGAGTCGTATTCTTCGGTTGTGAGCGGCAAGAAGCAGTCAAATGTCATGTTTTCGAGTTCTTTGTCCGCAAATTCGCCGTTTTCGTTAACAATCATTGGTTTTGTAGCCCCTATGATTATTCTTGAAGGATTCTCAGGGCATTCAAGGCTGTTTTGGCTCAAGAATGAATTGAGCGCACCTATTTTTTTGCTTAGCAATATGCTCATCTGGACTGCATCGATGAACGGCTCGTTTTCTCCTGTTCCGATTCTTGCTGTTGTAAACGTATTGCTCTTTATCGGGTTTTTCACTGCTCCAAGTCCCTGCACGCTGTTCCAGTCCCATGAGAATAATATGTTTGGAAGCGCGTTTGTTCCTGTGCTTCCCCTCAAGAGTTCATTTGTGCATTGATTATTTTGGAGCGATACGAATGTGTTTCCTTTTCTTGGCTCTACATTGAATTTCATGTGGTACTTGTAGGATATTTCGCTTTGCGAGTTGTCAGGAACATTGAATGGTCCGAATTTTCCGCTTGTCACGGTAGTCGGATTGTCATGGTTGTGTTTTGTTGCTGATAATTCAACTGTTGCAAATGAATTTTTCTTCAAACCCCAGTTGGAAAAGATTATGCCTGCTTCTTGTTTTTCAAAAAAGTCAAAAACTTTTGATTTTTCAAACGACCAGACCGCTCTCACAGTGTCAAGTGACACGTTTATTGGTTTTGCGTCGCTGATTAGATTTACTTTATAGTCAGGGATTCTAAGCCTAACCATGTTTTCGCAGTTTTCTTTTAACCCAAAGTCGTTTTCTTCAAATCTTATCTTTCCAGTGTTTGTTTCTTTCTCTTCCTCTGCAGTGTTCAGAGCTGAAGCGCTTGAAGTATAAGTAGTGTCTTTTGTGTCATACACCCCCCCAATGTACGCGCCGTTGATGAACCCGTTTATCAGAGCAGTTCCGATTAGCCCCGTGAGTCTTTCTTTGTTATAATTTTCAGGCAGGTCAATTACTGTTTCGTATCCGGCGGCTTTGCTTGCAACGAGTTCTTTTTCTCCAAGCCAGTCAGCAGCGTCTATTCCTTCAGGAAGGCTTTTTAGGCTCTGTTTTACTTCATCCTGCAAATCGTAAATATCCTGCGTGTTTGTCTGGAATTGTTCATTCACTTTGTTGAACTGTTCCGTGTAGTCGTTTGACATTGTCTGGTATGTGCTGAATGCTGTGTAAACCATTTGCACTGCATTTACTACAGACAGCACGCTTGCTACTTGGAACGCGGCGCTTGACTGTATTTTTGCGACTTCAGCTTCTGCCGAAGCAGTTACTGAAACAACAGGACAGCACAAAAATGATAAATACACGCTACTGCATCCGCCTGATACTGCTGCAGTTGTTGCTTTCATTGCGGCAGCAGTTTCTGTCACCGCTTCTTGTATTAGCCCGCTTTGTGTTTCCACTATGCCAAGCATTGTTACAAGGCTTGCCAGAAGTTGCACTCCTTGAACCACAGTGTCGGCGGTGCTTGGAAGTTCTGGAAGAACGGTAGTAATGTAATCGTTCGCTTTGAGTTGCGCGGTCAGAGCTTCTTTTAGCAGGATGTTTGCATCGCTCATGTCTTCTCTTGCTTTAATCAAATATTCTTTTGCCTTGTAATCCTGTTCTGATGCTTTCTTTAAATCATCAATTGATGCTTCTTTCAGCGCTAAGGAAACGTTTTTGTTCGCGCTGTCAATTTTTGTTTTTGCTTCTTTTATCTTTGCTTCAGCGGTTGTTGCTTCCGCAAGCGCGCCTGTAGCATTTATTTCATCAGTTTCTTTTGTGAAATTGTCTATGCTTTGGTATATTGAGTAAAGGCTGTTGATTGCGCTTATTCCTTCGGCAACTGTTGCTACATTCACTCCTGTTGATGTTTGTGCTCTCACGAGCGCCTGGGTGGCGGTTTCAAGCGGAGCCCATGAAGGAGGGCAGACATGTATTGTCGCGATTAGCGCAGTTAAAGTTGATAACTCTGTTTGGAGCACAGCATATGTCGTTGCGAGTCCGGTTATTGAACTTGTTGTTGAAACTATCTGGCTTGCTAGGTTTGCTTCGGCGAATTTGTTTGCTTCATCCATTTTGTCTTTTAAGTCCTGGGCTTTTGTTTTTCCAACCACGGCTTGGTCTAGAAGAACTTGTGCTTTTGTCGGCATTCCTTTTATGTCCATGTATGATTTTTTTATTTTGTAGTTTTTCTCTGCGGAGTATGCTTGTGCAATGTATCTTAAGTAATCAATTTCCCCGAGCGTGTTTGTGAATGCCGCTTGGTATTTTCCGTCTCCTGAGAATTTGTCGTTGTTGTTTTGGAGGTCTTTCCACCAGGATTGCGAGTATATGCTTACGTTGTGGAAGCCCATTCCGTAGTTGCTTCCAGCTTCGGTTTCGGATATTGTGCCCAACGAATTTTTGTATATTGAGCATATTGATGCGTCTACGTCTATGTCTTCGGCGAGCGAGTTGTTTGTCACCCTTAGAGAGTCCTTTGCTCCGCCCATTAGCGAGAGAACGTATTTGTCAGGCACGAGCTCTTCTCCGCCGTTTGGCTCTACGATTAGGAGTTCTTCTCCGATTAGTATTTTGTCTGCTTTTGGGGTTCTTGCGTGAACGCTTATTCCGTATGCGCCTGGTAGGTCAACTCTTGAGATTGTTATTGTTTTTTTTGCATTTGATTTCGGGCTTAGCGTGAACATTTGTTGTTCTAAACTTATTTGTCCTTCTGGCGCGCCTCCTGTGCATCCGCTGTCGCCGTCGCAGAGGTATACTTCTATTCTGTCAGAGTGGCATGTTGATGCGTCTATTGTCATTTGTGTTGTGTCTTCTCCTGTTGGTATTAGTAGTTTTTCAGGAGTTATGCGTATGCATTGTTCGAGGTTGTCGTTTGCCACGTCGAATTCTATTGTTCCTTTGCTTGCTGAGTATCTTATTTTTACGTTGAATTGCGCTTTCATTCCGGCGTATTCTTTGAACGGAGTGTAGATTATTTTTGGAGTGTATGTTCTTTCTTTTGGCATTATGATTGGTTTTTCTGATTTTTCAAGGAGCGTTGATGAGGCGTAGTTTCCAAATACTATTTCAACATTCCCCATTCTTTCGCTTTTCCATTCGATTGATGCTACTATTTCTTCCTGCGGCTCGCATGACAGGTTTATTGTGAGGGGTGTTTCAAGTGTTCCGTAGTGAGTAACGTCTCTTACTACTGTTTTATTTAGCGCGAGGCACCCGTCTTGTTGTGATTCTAAAAGGTTGAGCTCTGCTTCAAGTTCTACTATTACTGTTTCTCCGCTTTCCAAATCTTCAATCACGTATTCTATTACTACTTCAACATTTGGGTCATCAATTATAAATTCGCCTGTTTCTTCGTCGTAGTGTCCAAGGATGTTTAAGTCTTCAAGCGGGTCTATTAGGAGGTGGACTATTCCGTTTTCGTCCACGTATACTGAGCCGCTGTCCATTGTTTTTATGGTTATTTTTCCGCCTGATTTTATGTTGACTGTGACTGTCTTGTTTTTGAATGTTATTCCGCCGGGTTTTACTGCAAGGTCTGTTTCGCTTTTTGGGCTAGCTTGGAGTTTTATTGTTCCTCCTTCGGTTAGTATTGATTCGACTAGTTTTCCGTCTTTTGATATGGTTACTTTTGCCCCGAGCGCGTTTCCAAAAACGTCGTAGAAGAGCATGTTGTTTGTCTGCCCTAACAGGTTTAGCGCAAGCACCGCTATTATGATTAGTATTACAACTGCTCCGAGTATTATTCCTATTTTTCTTATTGGAAAAGCGCCTTCGCTGCCCTGTATTGGCTCGCCTGAGCCGTAGTTTTCGTACTCGTCAGCTTCTTTTTTCTTTTCAGCCATTTTTTCTTCACTATTTTTCTCGTTTTTTTTCTGCCGCATTTTGTCGCCGCTCTTTTTTGCGGTTTTTTCTTTTCTTTTTAATTGCTGCATGCGCTAACGTCCGCGTCAATGTCGTTTATTAATGAATCAAGGTATGTTGATCTCCACCATATTCTTAGTTCGTTTTGAGGGTCTTTTGTCATGCACATGTTGCCTTCTTTTACCTGGTCAAATACCCATTGGAGCGAGTCGTATCCGTTGAGTCCT
>CAZJAE010000078.1:0-4547 GCA_964544205.1 uncultured archaeon | reverse complement strand
GCAATAATAACTGAAGACCTTGCTGAAGAACAAATAAATCTGGCAAAAGCCAGAAAGAATTTGGATGAATTAGCAAGAACCGTAGTTGAAAAAAAGTATTATGAAATGACGCTTGAAGAGAGAAAAGCCCGCAGGGCATCAAGACTCATTTTAGAATCCTCAAACCCGCAAAACAAACAAGCGCTTGAAACTAACCTCGCCAACCGCGCCCGCCAAATAATCCAAGCTGGAATCGAAATGAGAAAAAGGAGGTTAAATTCCAACACAGACTTATCTAAACTTCACCCTCTAATCCAGCAGGCTTTTGTCAAAGAGCTTGAAAAAATCCCATTAAAAAAACCCAGCCAAAAACTTTTAAGAAATCCAATTGTTAAAAGAAAAACTCGGCTGCTAAGAAGAAAGAAATAAAAAAAACAGTTAACTTTTTAGAAAAACCGTCCAAACATCCCGGCAATTACAAAGCTGAGAATGATCCCATTCACAAGCTCTATCCATAAAAGTTTTTTAGGATAAGAAGTCTGCATCCACATATCGCACAGCCTTGGAACGATTCTTACAGCAACCAGGATGAATCCAAGCAAAACCCAGTCAACTGGACGAATATACTGGTAAGCTATTGCGATTAAGAAAATCGGCAAAAATCCTGCTACTAAAAATACTCCTACCAAGTACTGTCCTTGTGTTTTAAAATGCCTCATTGAAGGGTGTTTTCTATACTTTGCATAAACCTTTGCAACCCAAGGGTTCATGTAAACAATTCCGCCGACAATAAACCACACTATTGAAGTAACAAGAGTCGTCCACAATATTTGAGCCATTTCCATCGGAAACATGCTATTAACAATGTCAAGGGATTATTTAAAGATTTAGCCACTTAAGCAAAACTAAAATACTGAAAATGAATTTGTTTATTTTAATCATTTATTTCCTGAAGGAATTTTAATAGTTTTTCTTTTACAAATTCCTGATTTCTTGCGTTTTTAGTCTGAATTGGCAAGTAAGCTTTTGGCTTTCCAAATGATTCTGTAAAGTCATCAAGCGTTGATTTGGTGTTCTCTCCGCCCATGGTGGAGAAAAACGCAATATTTTTTGGTTTTGCCTGGAGAAGATAAGTTCTTACTGCAGGAGCCATTCTCCCCGCCCAAGTGGGGGTTCCAATTATTACCAAGTCATATTTTGAAGCATCTTTTGAAACAGGATTTATTTCAGTGAGTTTCTTTTGAGCAGCATCTCCCCCTCCGCCCAGCCAGCCAAAAGGCCCAGCCCTGCTCTTTTTGTCAATGAGCTCTTCAACATCGCATTTAATCTCTTTTGCAATTGCTTCAGCAACTATTTTTGTCGTCCCTGTTCTTGAATAATAAACTAAAAGTGTTTTCATTAAAACCACCAATAGCCCAAATTAAGGTTTTTTCATTATTAAGGCTTTGTCAGGAATCAAAATGCCAAAAATCATATTTTTATACTTAAAAAGCGTTATCTTTGCGGTTTTGTTATGGCTAAAAAAGTTAAAATTAAGGCAGAGAAAAAGAGAGTAAGCGATGAAGAATATTGGGAAGAGTGGGGAGAGCGCTTTGGAAAAAAAATGGAAGCGAAAGGAAAAGCGTTTGGAAAGAAGATGGAGAAAAAGTTTGAGGGTTGCTGCGAGAGTAAGTGGAACAAGACTTGGCACCCTTTTGGAATCATAGGCCCTTTAATCGGAAGCATTGTTGGAATTATGGTTCTGGTAATAATTGTTTGGATTATTAACTGGATTAACGGCGGGCTTGGAAGCACGTTCATCGCTTCGCTCACTTCGTTTGTTTCAAACAACCTTGCTTGGTTCTTTGCCGCAGGACTCTTGTTTGGGTATGTTGAGTACATCGCGGGCGCGCTTGGACATTTTAAGTACTTCTTAAAGCCAGTAATGTCCGCCATGGGTTTTGCATTTGCGGCGTGGATTATTGGAGCGGTTTTCATCGCAATAAACGTTTCAGCA
Source organism: uncultured archaeon (assembly GCA_964544205.1). Taxonomy (GTDB): domain Archaea; phylum Iainarchaeota; class Iainarchaeia; order Iainarchaeales; family JAAZKV01; genus JAAZKV01. The sequence goes on along the minus strand of CAZJAE010000078.1, from coordinate 2,572 downwards.
CAGAGCACTATGATTGAAAAAGTAGGCGTGTTCCTTTCCACAAATGTGGTTAATATTTTCATAGCAGCTCTTGTTCTTGGATACGCTGTACTCATCCTTGCCCACTTTGCAAGGATTGTAAATGAAGAAAAGTAGTTTATAAAAAAAATGGTTTTCAAAAGAAAGCCATTTTTACTTCTTTATCAAATCCCCAAAAAGGATTTTTTCTCTTTTAACCCACTGTTCTACCGCGTTTGCCCTCAGCCCGGTGATTTCTTCACACCTTCTAAAAAAGAGTATTTTTGAAGGGAATTTTTCTTTTGAGGCGCGCAAAAGCTCAAGAGCGCGATTGATTCGCTCAACCTTTTTAACGTTTTCAATAGCGATTCTCTCAAGCGCTTGTTTTGTATTAGCCGCTAAAGGAGCTTTTCTTTTCACGGGAACTGGTTTTGGCTTTTTTTGCTGGGCACGTTTTCTTCGCATTCCTCTTGAAGTTAAGAGCATTAACAGCGGAGGCACTCGGCGCGGATTTAATGGCATAAAATGAATTATGTGTTAAGTGAATTTAAGACTTGCCACTTGTCCTAAAATATGTGCTTGTTCTTGATAATGTTTATAAAATCAGGCGAAATAATTACTAATATGCAAAGAAAAATAATCGCGGGAAAAAAATACAGTATTCACGACACCCCAATAGGGAAATTGATGACAAGAAGCAGTAAGGGGGGCGCAAACGCTTCCATTCAAATAACAGGCCCTCATTCGCACGGCAAGCCAAACGCCATAATCGCAGCAGGTTTTGAAGAACGCGACCAGGCGCATAGGCTCGCGGAAAAGATAGGCAAACAAAGGCAAAAAGAAGGATTGCCAACAACCATAATTGTAAGGGATTTGCAGAAAGAAAAACCCTCTCCATTGGTTGGCCCCGGAGGGACTTATTCAAAGAATCTTAAAAACATCAAGGGTTTTAAGTGGTCAAAGCCCGGTAAGTTCAGCCCAAAAATTAAGAAGAAAAAGCCCCCTGGGCAGAAGTGAAGCCAAATGAAGCGCGAATTCGCAGTGGTTCTTGTCCCAAGAATTACTCTTAACGCCGGTTCTGAGCCTGTCAGGGTAAGGTTTGGGGTTTTTATCGCAAAGAGGGGCTCTTTTTCAAAAACCGATATTAAGAAAGTTGACTTGGGAAAGAACGAAGCGCTTGGAAGGCGGCTTGTTATTGACTCCCCCCAGTTTCAGGAATTCATTAACTCAAAAAACGCGGAGAGGATTAGAAAAATTGCTGGAAGGCTTGGCGCTTTTAGGATGGGAAAAATGGCTTGGAGGATTGAGAGCGCGCCAGACTCAACCCCTTATTGGGTTATTGAGAACCACTTCCCGTTCAGCAAGTTAAGGGAAGCCGAGTTTAGCGGGATTCTTGGAAAAAGGATAGGCGCTTGGATTGACTTTGCGGTTTTCGGATTCATCCACAAATCTTCAAAAGTGCATTCATTTAAATACGGGCACGGCGTGAGTCCGATTAGAGTAGAGAGGATTACAAAAAGGGGAGGCAACCCTTTTGGAATTAATCACATCAAGGAAGAACGCGCCATGGCAAGAAGCGTGATAATGAAGAGAAAGCCGTGATTTTAAGGGTGTTGCGGCAAAGTTGCCTTGAATTTTTTTATCGATTTGTGGGTTGATTCAGAGTCTTGCTCTTCAACCCATTCTTTTCTTAACTCGCAATTTGCGCAGTTTGTCTGTGTGCATAATCCGCTGTCATCGCACCCCCACTTTGGCGAGAGGGAATTAATGCACATCCAGTTCCCGTACTTGCATTGCAGCATTCCTTCATACACCCCGATAATAATCTCTCTCTAACTTTGTAGAACAAGGCTGCAACTTATTATTATACGTTTCTTTTTGGTACGAATTTAGTAATGAGGGGTTTTTGTCAAAAAATGGGCAAGTAATTTTCAAAACCCCATGTTTTCTATTTTAATTTTCGGGCGCAGGTCAATTAGTATAAGCTCCTTTCTTTTAGCATCCCATAATAAGTTTCTTACAAGTATCCCGTTGAATACGTCAGTGACTTCTTTTCCAAGAGTGCCTTTTTCAAACTCATGTCTTAGGCGTTCTACAAGCGGCGAGATGTGTTTCTTTTCTTCTGCTGAAAGGAAAGTGTAGCTTATTGCTTTAGAATAGAATTTTGTGACTAAAAAAGAGTGGTTTCCAGCAGTATACGCGAGGTAGTAGTCCGCGATTTTAGCACTCCCCACGCCTTTTATTGATACTTTTCCAAGCGAAGCGTATGCTTTTTCAAGCGCTTTTATCTGGGGATGCGCCATGTCAAGGTGGGCTCTGAACTCTGCGCTTCTGCCCGGCATTTGTTGTTCTTTTACAAAAAATGAATATTTGCGTCCGCTGATTTCGCTCTTTGCTTCCACGACAAAGGTATTTGTGTGCATTATTCCTTCAATGCGCGGTTGTTTTCTTACCCTTACTTCTCCAAATCCTTTTATTTTTTTGGTAAATACAAGAGTTTTTCCGCCCAGAATCTCTTTTCTTGCCAACGTAAATGCGCGCATGATTCCTGGGAACTTTGCAGCTATTCTTCTCC
>CAZJAE010000077.1:716-4605 GCA_964544205.1 uncultured archaeon | reverse complement strand
AGTATCTTTTTCTTCTTATTTCGTCGTTTACCGCTATTACTCCGCATTTTTCGCACACGAGTTCTACTGTCTTGTCCGAGTCTTCTATGAGTTTCTCGTGGAGCAGCATTGCAGCTCCGTGTCCTACCAGCGTTTCGCCTTCCATTTCTCCAAATCTTAGTCCGCCTTCTTTTTCTTGTCCTTCAGTCGGCTGTCTTGTGAGAACCTGTACTGGTCCTCTTGCTCTTGCTTGGAGTTTGTGCGTTACTACGTGGTAGAGTTTTTGTGTTGCGATTACTCCTGTAAATATTTCTCCTTCTATTCTTTTTCCGCTTATTCCGTCGTAGAAGATTTCCATTCCGTCTCCTCGAAATCCGTTTTCTCTTAGCATTGCTTCAAGTTCTGTCATTGGTGTCGAGTTGAACGGTGTTCCGTCGACGATTTTTCCTGCTGCAGCGCCTGCTTTTCCGCCAAGCATTTCAAGCAAGTGTCCCATTGTCATTCTTGACGGGATTGAGTGCGGGTTGATTATTAGGTCTGGTTTTATTCCGTCGATTGTGAATGGCATGTCTTCTTCCGGAACGATTGCCGCTACTACTCCTTTTTGTCCGTGTCTTGATGCGAGTTTGTCTCCCACTGCAGGAACTAATGGAGTTCGTACTTTTACTTTTACGAGTCTGCTTCCGTCTTCTGCTTCTGTCATCATTACTGTGTCAACGTATCCTGGTTTTCCTTTTCTGATTGTGAGCGAAGCGTCTCTTCTTTTTTCTTCGTCTACTCCGAATTCTGTCATTTCTTCAAAGAATCTTGGAGGGGATGTTTTTCCTATTATTGCTTCGTCTTCTCCCACGAATTGTTCGAGCTGGATTATTCCGTCCGCTCCGAGTTTTTTGTAATTGTCTTCTTCAACGTACCCTACTTTTTCTTCTGTCGGGATTTCGAATTTGTCTCTCTGCCCGCCCGGATATCTCTGTTCGATTGTTTCGTAGTTTCTGAAATATGATGCTCTTGCGAGTCCTCTGTCTATTGCTCCTTTGTTTAGGATTATTGCATCCATTGTGTTGAAGCCGTAGTACGGCATTACTGCCATCACAAAGTTCTGGCTCTGAGGTCTCTTGTCAAGTTCTATTAAGTCCATTGTTTTTGTTTTTACAAGGTTTTTTTCTGGGTAGTATAGCATGTATCCTTCTGTGTCGTGTCTTATTTTGTAGTTGATTGCGCCCATTCCTATTGCTTGCTTGAACATTTTTGCTCCGTGAAGGGCTTTTCCTGCCATGTTGTGCTGTACGTATGGCACGAGGCTTGTTACTACGCTTAGAGTAGCCGCGCCGTCTATTTCCATGTGCGTTGTTTCTTTTGTTATTTCGCTTTCGTTCTGCGCTACTAGTGCGTTTTCTTCTTCTTCAGAGTCAAGGTATTCTATTACTCCCATTTCTACTAGCTGGTTGAATGTGAGTTTTCCTTCTTTTACTTGTTTTGCGAGTTCTTGCGTGTAAGTGCTTTTTCCGTTTTTTACTACGATTGCGGGTCTCTGCAGTCTTCCTGCGTCGGTGTTGATGTATATTTCGTTTGTGTCTTTGTGGTGGGATACGTTCATTTGTATCGGGAGTTTTGACTGTCGTCTTGCGTCCACGATTTTTTGCGTCAGCTCTTCAGGATTTTCGTGAAATCCTATCAGCCTTCCGTTAATGTATACTTTTGCTACTGTTGCCATTTTTCCTCACCCGCTTTTTTCCTCTTATTCAACACCTAAAAATAATTTTTTGGCGAATTTTTCGCCAAAACTTTCACATTTTATAATTTTTTCAACTTTACTCCCTGCTTGTGCAGGAATTCTTCAACCGGAGCTTCTTTCGCTTCTGTTGTTACTTCCGCCATAAAGCAGAGGTTCTTTACGAGTCCGCACTGTGGTCCGTCCGGAGTCTCTATTGGGTCAAGTCTGCCCCAGTGTGTTCCGTGAACGTCACGAGCTTCGTATAGTTCTCTTGTTTTGCTTAATTGTGATTTTACTTTTCTCAAATCCGTGAGCGGAGCGAGGTAGTTCACTCTGTCCATGAACTTTGCCACTCCTGTGCTTCTTCCTATCCAGTTTCCTGTGCTCATTGCGAATTTGATTCTTTCGCTTACAGCGCCTGGTCTTACGATTGTTGAGATGTTTAGTTTTCTTCTTCTTGTAACAGTTCTGTCGATTTGGAATCTTAGGTCTTTTACGAAGTACTTGAATGAGTATCTGAACAAGTGCTCCATTAGTTTTCCTGAAAGTTCGAGTCTCTTGTTTGTGTAGTGATCCTTGTCGTCCTTGCCTCTTAGTCCGTATGAGCGTTCGATTGCTTTTGTCGCCATCATTGCGAGGTAGTATGCTTTTGCGAGTCTCGCCGGTTCGTCTTGTCCGATGTGCGGCAATAGGAATCCGTCTATTACTTCTCTTGCTCTTCTTAGTCTGTAGTCAATTACCTGCCCAGGAGCAACGAATTTTCCGATTTTGTCAAGAGCTTCTTCTTCTGTGTTTATTTCGCATTCTTCCCAGTTCAATAATAAGTCGTTTTGTATTTCAATTTGTTCAGGGAATGCGTCAAAAATATCTTTTTTTGTTTTAAGCCCTAGTGCTTTGAATAATGAGAATAATGAAAGTTTCTTAGGGCTTGTCGGGAATGATGCGTATATCAGTCCTTCGTTTGATCTTAGGATTCTTACTCTTCCTTTGAAAGCTCCTCTTGTCGAGATAACTTCAGCAACAACTCCTTTTTCTCCTTCTGAAATTAGTACTCTGTCGCTTGAGAGCACTTCTTGTGTCATTAATGCTTTTTCGCTTCCGTTTACGATGAAGTATCCGCCGAAGTCCTTTGGGTCTTCGCCCATTTCTACTAGTTCTTCAGGGCTTTTTCCGTTGAGCCAGCATAAGTTTGATTTCACCATTATCGGCAAATCCCCGATGTAGGTTCTTCTTGCGTCTTGTTCAACATCTCTTCTAAATAGTCTCATGGTTAGGTATATTGGTCCGGCGTATGTTCTGTTTCTTAGTCTTGCTTCCATTGGAGTGAATTCGTCTCTTGGACTTCCGTCTGCTTCTATGATTTTTGGTTTGTCAAGTTCTATGTTTGATAATTCGATTCTTACTTCTTCTATTTTTGGAACAATCAGGGCGTTTTCTGCTACGATGTCGTTTAATTTTTGGTCTATGAACTGGTTAAATGAGTCAATCTCCATTTGCGCTATGTTTTTGTTTCTTAAATATGATTCCATTAGTTCCCAAGACATCCCACTCACCCTTTGCTTTGGATTGTTTTTGCCCGAAAAATGCTTCGGACACCAAGCCGATCAACCCACTTCGGCTATAATCCAGCCATTCTGGCCGGCTTTAATTTAAATTACTCTTCTGTAATATACAGTCTGGCCGGCAGTTAGTGAGTCGCGGATTATTTTTACAACATCGCCTTTTTCTGGCTTGAGATGTTTTATTGCAGCGTCTAGTTTTTCGATTCTTGGCAGAGCATCTTTTTTGATTCCGAGTTCCGCCATTAGTTCTGCAACTTTTTCTTTCTTAATTAGCACATGCTCTGGAACTAAATAGTGTCTTTTTTGTTCAACCAATTTACCACCAGGCAAATATTCAACTCTTTTTAGCGTCATGCGAATCGTGGCTGCGAAATTGTAAGACAATTAAGCAATAATCCAGTTTCACCAAGCGCTCTAACAGCCATTCAAGGCCTATAATATAGGAAAATAGATTTGGAAAGCTTTAAAAGGGTTGGCGTCAGCCCTTCAAATTTGGGCTCTTTTGGCTATTTCATTCGTTTTAATTGTTCAAAGTATGCTTCTTCGACTTGTTTTATCGGTTTTCTTTTTGTTATGTCTTCTCCCGGGTAGTGCCAGAACTGGATTGTGTCTTCTGTCGGCTTCCAGCAGAATA
>CAZJAE010000077.1:0-706 GCA_964544205.1 uncultured archaeon | reverse complement strand
TTTTTTCGTGAAAGTTTTTGTTTAGTTCTACTTCAAGAAGAAAGTTTTCAACATTGTCTTCGTCGAATTCTATTTTTGTGTTGTCAAGGAGCTGGAGCTGTTCGTTTAATTCGCTTACGCGTTCTACTTCAGGGCGAAGTTTTTTGATTAATTCGTTCGCTTGCTTTAAAGAAAAGTAGATTCTAGGCATATCTAATTGGGAGTAATAATCCTTTATAAAGTATTGGAGGAATGAGATTTTAACTCAAGAAAAAGCATTTCTCAAAAAAGCGCTGCTTATCTTTATATTATATATTATTATAGATGAGTTGAAGTTTAGCATGCATTTTGGTTTGAGAGTTTGATTTTTATGAAGAAAGTGAATAAGCCGGAGCTTTTGGTTGGGATTGCGGATTTTACTTGCGCGATTGCGGCGGTGAAGAACGGAGCTGACGCCGTTTATTTTGGAGTCAAGGGCTATAACATGAGGGACCTTGGCACTAATTTTTCTGAGAAAGAGCTCGGGAAGTTGATGAAGTATCTACACGAAAACAAAGTGAAAGGGTACTTGGCGCTTAACACGATTATTTTTGAGGAAGAGCTCAAGAAGGTTGAGAAGATTATTCTTGCTGCGAAGAAGGCCGGCGTTGACGCTGTGATTCTTTCAGACATGGGCGTTCTTGCGGTCGCAAAGGGCCTTCAAGCGTTCGTTGGTGGAGACGATGAC
>CAZJAE010000076.1:0-4614 GCA_964544205.1 uncultured archaeon | reverse complement strand
TTAATTACAGTCAAACGTATCACAGTTCTTGTGCCAAGAAGCGAATGCGAAGCGAGGGACTTTAAATAATTCAACCACCCGTTCTTCTCCGCGTTTTTTGTAATCTTCTTCCAAGTAGCCTTATCAGCCCCAACCATTGAAACATAAAGCTGGGTAGGCAAAGAATTGCTGTTCTTCAACTTAAGAAGCATTTTCGGATTCTGGCCGTTAGTAACCAAAAAAACAGTCTCGGTTCCGGGACGCTCCTTAATCAAGCGGATTAATTCAGGAAGCTTTTTGTAAAGAGTAGGCTCCCCGCTAAGCGAAATAGCCCAGTGCTTCTGCTCATTTGCGCGGGCAAAAACATCCTTTGAAACCTTGTCATGCCCACCAAAACCTGAAATTAATTTTCTCCTCCTCTCAATAAGCCCTTCAATCATTTCCTTCGGGTTATCGCTCCCTTTGGGTTGACCCTTCATATACTCCATTGGGCGCCAGCAAAAAACACAAGAATTATTGCACCAAAAAGTAGTGGGCGCAATCTGGTGACACGAAATAGTATCCGCGCCGTAAAAATCCTGCTTATAGCAATTGCCCTGCCCTCGAAGAGACTTCTTATTCCACTCGCAAATCTGAATCCCAGCGTCCTTCTCAAAGCCGTACTTCTTATGCTCAAACGCCTTAACAAGCTCGTTTTTCTTCACAAAAACCCAATCCTTTTACTAATTTCTTGTAACAAATGAACGCGAAGGAATGCTTATAAACAAAATGAATCCAACTATTCCTTACAAAATTTTTCAACCAAGGGGTGCTATTATGGAAGGAACAATACAATTCATTGCAAACTATGATGACTGGAAGGCGATAAAGAAACAAACGATAACAGAAAAAACAGATCCTTTGACAGTGGCTGAATTCTTGGCAGGGCTCACAAAAAGCGTTGACGCAAAAGTGGAATTTAACCTAAAAAAAATAGTGGCGCTTGAAAAGCTTGACGCAGCAATCGACGCGCTCGGACTCGCAAAAGGAGACGCAGTGAAAGCAATGGAAGAAATCAATTCAAGAAGCATTTCAAAAGTAATTAATGAAATAAGCGAAGTTGAAAGGCTACAAAAAAACCAGCGAAAAGAAGTAGCTGACTTTTGCAGAGCGTATGCGACAAGAAAATGCCTAAAAGCATGCGGGCTTATGGTTGACTATTCACAGATAGAAATACCTGGAATGGGAAGACTCAAGAAAACAAAAGCGTAATTTTGTTAATCAAAGCATTATGAAAAAACAATCAAGCCCAAACACATTTTATTGGACAAGATGTTTTTTGCAGGTGAAACAAAAATGACAATTGGAGAAATAGCAATGAACCAATTCCTGCAAAGCTTCTCCACCCCCGCGCTCGACATGCTTGTGAAAGCAAGCACATACCTCGGACACCCCGGACCATGGATACTCCTCGCCGCATGGCTCTTCTGGCTCGGATACGAAAGAAAAAGCTTTGTAATGATGTCCGTAATCCTCCTCGCAGGAGCAGTAGCAGGAGCGCTGAAAATATTCATCGCAAGACCAAGACCCGAAGGACTAATAATAATGGATCACGAAACATCCTACTCAATGCCTTCAGGACACACAACACTCATAACATCATTCGCAACATTCGCATGGCTTAAAAAAACAATAAAAAAACCGCTGAAAATACTCCTCGTACTCGCAATAATAATAGTTGCAATATCCCGAATGTACTTAGGCGTCCACTACTTCACAGACGTCCTAGTCGGACTCCTCTTAGGATTACTAATCGGCTGGGCAGCAATAAAAATAGAAGCAAAAATACACAAAATGCACTTCCACATCACAAAAATACAAGACGAATACCTCGCAGTGGGATTCTTCGCAATCGCAGTAATACTATATATGTTCATCCAAAGCGAATACCCAGAAGCATTCGCGCTATTCGGATACTTCGCAGGATACGCGCTATACAGACACTCAGGCGTCGACCTAAAACCAGTACAGACAACAAAACAAGCAGCAATAATACTAACCTTTGGAACAATCTTTACCGGCGGAATATACTACCTCGCGACACAAGCACAAGGACTTGAAGGCGTAGGACTATACTTCCTAACAGGACTCTTCGTCACAGTATTCTGGCCAGTAATAATACACAAATACGTGGCAAAACGCGAAGAACACAAAGCGAAAAAGAAAAAGAAATGACTTTCATTTCAACGCCGCAACTACTAGATAGAGCAAAACTAAAGCTTTAAAAAACACACTTCACACAACTTAATTACTAAACTCGTTTGTAAAACAAACAGGATAGTATCCCCCCATAGTTTAGTAGCTAGAACGCTCGGCTGTAGAATCTATAATCCCGCGAGGGGAAACCCTCCGGTGCGGCGACCGAGATATCCCCGGTGCAATTCTGGGTGGGGGGATTTAATTCTTTTTTTGAAAGGCGAACAAATGAAAAAAACAAATCCAGAAAAAATAAATGCGACAAAAAACTCAAAAGTCTTTGACATTGTGGACAAGAATCCAAAAGCCCTTGAATACTTTCTGAAGAAAGGATTTGTTGATTTAAAAAACCCTCTAATGCGAAACACAATTGCGAGAGTAATAACAATAGAAAAAGCATGCAAAATACACAAACTTGACGCTGACAAATTCTTAAAAGAACTCAAGGAATTCCTTGGTGAAGAATAACTGCTTCTATGCCAAGATAACCAAGCGCTTCCAATTAAAAGCTTAAAAAAACATTTATATATTTCAAAGCGATACTACTGACATGCAAAGACTTCCCTCAATAATAGGGCTGTTTGTTCTACTGGTTCTATTGCTTGGCTGCACATGCCCGCCGGCAAGCTGGGAAGGGCCGTGGCCTCCATGGTGCGACCCAAGCAAAGCGGGAGACCTCCCGTCAATGACTCCCACACTTGAAGAAACAACGCCGAGCGGAACAATGGTTGAAACAGAGTTTGAAGCCGCGCTTCCAAGAACAGAAAGCGAAGTATTCCTAAACATTGACGGAAACAAAATAAAAATGACCCGCGTGGAAAACTATCTTTACAGAACAAACTTGCCGATGAAAACCGGCGAGAAAGTGAGTTACTATTATTCATCTGAAAACAAAAAAACAAAAATAATTTACGCAGAAGTTGACGCCAAGGCAAAACTCGCCGACGGACTCGCATGGACTGATTCCGAAAAATACTCAAAACCAGGGTTCATAAAAGGACACATGCTAATGGATGCTGGAAACATGGTTCTTGACCCTATAAGAAACGGGAGCATAACAAGCACTTACAAGTCCATGAAAAAAGACGGCGCCGAAGTAATGCTTTACTATTATTACTGGGCTTATGATGATTACAAAAAAGGCACGATGTTCAATGAAAAAGAACAAAACACCGAACAGTTCAACGAGACTTGGGAAAGCAAAGAATTGTTCAGCAAAATGGCGCAGGGAACAAAAGCAAACGGGATGGATTTAATGATACTTGACACAATGGAGTGGGTAGTGACTCCGCAGGAAAAAGAAGGCCTGACTTGGGAAGAGTACTTCGAACTGCAAAACGGCGTTAAGTGGAAAAACGGACAGGACTGGGAAAGAGAAATGGGAGAAAAACTTGCACAAAACCCAAACGACCCAATAGTTAACGAATACTTTGATACTTGGTTTGCAAACTATGAAAAATTCGCCCTATACACTGCAGAAATAGCAAAAGAAAACGACACAGGATACATTGTTTTAGGCAACCAGCTTTGGGGAGCAGTGAGAAAAGAAAACGACTCAAGGTGGAGAGCGCTGATAAAAAAAGTAAGAGCAAATTATGACGGCAAAATAATCCAGGGAATTTGGAATAACGAAAACGCGCCTTATCTTGAAGAAATAACCTGGGCGGACGAACTTGACTATGTAATGGTTGGATACTGGAACTTCATGACAGACTCAAAAGAGCCGACGCTTGAAGAACTAGAAGCAAAAATGGAACAATACAACACAGAACAGTTCGACAAAATGTACGAAGCCACAAAGACAAAAATAATTCTATTCACTCCATTCCAGAGCATGAAATACGCCGGAAAAAACCAGTGGGTAGAGCCGCTAAGCGCAAACCCGCAGACCGAAAGGGACTTTGAAGCCCAGGCGAGAATGTACGAAGCATTCTTCAACACAACTCTTGACGAGCCGTGGCTGGCAGGAGTAATACCATTTGGATACTGGATAGAAGACGAGTTTAATCCTAAATATTCTTTCGACAAGTCAGGAAGCGTAAGAAACAAACCCGCTGCGCTGGTAATCCAAAAATGGTTCTCGCAGATAAATAACGGCTGAACGAAGCGGGAAGTATTTAGAAAAGAAGACTTGAAATAGAAAATAATTCACTATTTGCCCAAGCCAGCCCAAATCCTGTAAGCATCCTTGTTGCCCTCGTTAAACTCGTACTGCATAAAAGTCTGCGTCGAAGTCATTACCTTCTGCAAGTCATTAGCATCAGCGCCGATTGAAGTCAAAAAATTGTACTGTGTAAACGCGCAGTCCGCCTCGCTCAACGACACGCCTGAATTGTTGGCAAAAGCGTGGCACGCTTCATGAATCACAATGCTTGCGACATACTCGTCGCTTCCCGCAAA
>CAZJAE010000075.1:0-4636 GCA_964544205.1 uncultured archaeon | reverse complement strand
TGGATGGGTTTTTTGTTCAAATATTTTTTTTACTTGTTTTCTTTTTGTATAGTCGTAGAGTCTTGCAAGCGCTTTGATTCCTCTTTCCGGAGTTTCAAAATCGGCTATTCCGTGTTCTTTTAGGTATCTTCTCGGGTGCGCTACGCTTGTGCCTCCGATGAATGAGCTCATTATTGGTTTTGATTTGTTAAGCGATACTATTATGTCCGCGACTCTTTCTGGGTTTGTCATGCTTTGCGGCGTGAGGAGGGCGTAAACGATGTCAATGTTTGCGTCTGACTGGAGTGTTTTTATCGCGGTTTTGTAGTCTATTGGTTTTGCATCTCCTATTAGGTCAAGCGGGTTTGACGGATGCGGGTTTATTTCTTTAACTATGTTTATTGTTTTTTGCGTGAATGCCGGCAGGATGAAGTTGTTTGCTTCTGCGGCATCTGCAGCTATTACTCCTGGGCCTCCGGCGTTTGTTACTACCGCTAGTTTAAATCCGTTGACTTTTATTAATTTTGAGAGGAGTTTTGCCATGTCAAAGAAGCTTTCTATTGTCATTAGGCGTATGATGTTTGCTTTTTTGCAGGCGATTGTGAATATGTTGTCGTCTACGCTCATCGCGCCTGTGTGGGAGGATGCTGCTTTTTGCCCGGCGTTGAATCTTCCTGATTTTATTACTACTACCGGTTTTTTCTTTGCGAGCCTTGAAGCGTGTTTTAAGAATGCGCGGGTGTCTTTTACCGATTCCATATATACGAATACTGCTTTTGTTCGCGGGTCTTTTTCAAGGTATTCGAAGTAATCCGCTTCGTTTAGGAATGTTTTGTTTCCGGTTGATATGAATTTGCTGAATCCCAGTTTTTCTTGTCTTGCCCAGTCAAGCATTGCTGTGCAGAGGGCTCCGGATTGCGATACTACTGCTATGTGTCCTTGTTGCGGGAATGTTGATGCGAATGAACCGTTGAATCCGTTTTCTGTATTGATTACTCCAAGAGTGTTTGGTCCGACTACAAGCATTTGGTGTTCTTTTATTATTGCAGCCATTTCTTCTTCTATTTTTTTTCCTTCTTCTCCTGTCTCTGAGAATCCTGCTGTTATTACTATGGCATTTTTGATTCCTTTTTGGGCGCATTCTTTTAGTGTTTGCGGGACGAATTGCGCAGGGATTGCTATTAAGGCGCAGTCTATGGGTCTTGTTATTTTGTTTATTGACTCGTGCGCGGTTATTCCCTGCACTTTTTTGTCATGGAGGTTTATTGGAATTATTTCTCCGGAATAGTCGGCTTCTATTAGGTTTTTTACAAGCGCGTATCCTACTTTTCCGGGCGTGTTTGACGCTCCGATTACCGCTACGCTTTTTGGGTTTAAGAGTCTAGTCAAGTCGTGCTTGTGTTTTTTTGCCATTACAAAAATACATCTTAAGGGTATTAAAGCTTATTCGGATATTATGATTGCATGAATAAGCTTCTTGAGATTCTTCTTGTGTCTTCTTTTTTTGGTAATATGGCTGCCGGTTTTATCGGCCCGATTTATGCGGTGTTTGTGGAACAGGTCGGGGGCAATCTTGTTACGGCTGGAATTGCTTATGCTATTTTTGCTATTGTTTCAGGAGTACTTTTGATTCTTCTTGGAAGGTGGGAGGATCATGTTAAGCATAAGGAGAATTTGCTTGTGTGGTCGAGGGTTCTTTCAATCGCAGGTTTTGCAGGGTATTTGCTTGTGCATTCCCCTGAGCAGTTGTTTTTGGTTCAGCTCGTGCTTGGAATTTCGCGTGCTCTTGGAGCGCCGGCGTTTGACAGTATTTATTCAAAGAATATTGATAAAAAGGATGAGTCTTTTGAGTGGGGTGCTTGGGAGGGAATTTATCAGATTGCGCTTGGTGTTTCTGCGATGGTGGGGGGCGTTATTGCTGAGTCGTTCGGGTTTAGTGTGTTGTTTATTGTAATGACTTTGTTCGGGCTTGTTTCGCTTCTTGCTACTTTTGCGCTTGTCGTTGAGCGCAAGTCGCTTGCGCATAAAACAATGCGCAAGGCTTAGAGCTTGCAGGCAAAATATATTTATTCTTCTTCAGCGAATTTCTTTATCGCATCAAAGTTTTCAACGATTAGTTTTGCTTTTCCTTTTCCGAATTGGAATGGAAAGTTGTCCTGTTCGTTTCTTTTTAGTATTATGAGTTTGTTTCCTTTGAACTCTCCGTATTCTACTACCATTTCTACACCTCTGTATTATTAGTCTTCGTGAAAGTTTATAATATTTACAGGTTGTTTCGTTCTGCCTGCGTTGCTTACTTAAACCTTTTTGATTAGGGTTTGTTTATGGATTCAAACGTTGTTTTGCAGCCTTCTTCAGTTTCTGCTGAAGGACCGGCAGTAAATGCGGGAGTTGTTTTGCCTGTTGCGCCGCCTTCTCCTGCGTCAAAAGAGGTCGAAAAGATTGCTCTGGTGTATTCTCTTCAGGATACTGCTGGAATGAATATTTTTGAGCAGATTAAGAAGATTGGCGTTCCAGACTGGGCAAAGGTGTATGAGTTTAGGGAAGATATTATTTTTGTCAAGCCTGAAAAAATTAAGGAGGAGAAAATTGTTTTTCTTTCAAAGCATGCGAGCGAAGCCGGAACTAAGAGCCTTACTGTTCACATGATTGGCAATTTTGGGGACGCTAAGTATGGCGGGAAGTCAAGGGAGCTTAGCGGGGCTCTTCCTTGGGTCGGGGCTAATTATCTTCGTTCTCTTGGCGAGAAGAATGTTTCAAGCGGGCTTAATAAGCAGGGTTTTGTTGTTTCTTATGAAGCGACTCATCACGGTCCTTTTACTAACAAGAAGTGCGTGTTTATCGAACTTGGCTCTTCTCCCGCGGATTGGAAGAATGAACTTGGGGCAAAAGTAATTGCTGAGACTGTTGTTGAGTCTACTTTGGACAGGGTTGGCGATAAGATTGTTATTGGAATCGGGGGAGGACACTATGCGCCTGATTTCACTAAGCTCACTCTTAGGCAGCCGTTTGCTTTTGGGCATATTTGTCCTAAGCATCATTTAGAGAATCTTAATTACGCGCTTTTTGATCAGATGGTGAAGAAGAGCAGGGCGAGCATGGTTATTCTGGATTGGAAGGGTTTAAAGGAGCATAAGGAGAAGGTGCTCAAGTTTGTGGATAAGTCCGGGCTTCCTTTTGAGAGGGTTCAGAATCTCCTTAATAAGAATTAAAGATTCTTTCACAGTATTGGGTCAAAGATTTTTTTGCCGTCCACGCTTTCCAAGAATGCCCATCTGTCGTCAACGTATTTTTGTATTTTTGCGGCAATTTCTGGAGTCACGTGTTTGAATCTGCCCTGTAGCTTTAAGTATTCTTCAACTGGTTTTCTTGCTTCCGGCTTTTGGTTGATTTTTACCACTCCGTCTTCTATTTCGTAAAGCGGGTATACGTTTGTTTCGTATGCTAATTTTGACACGTCTATTGTCGCGTTTGTTTCTATTTTCCATCCTGGTGTGCATGGCGAGAATACTGTAATAAATGTCGGCCCGTCTATTGCGAGGGCTTTTTGTACTTTTTTCTTTAAGTCAAACAGGTTCATTACGCTTGCTGTGGCTACGTATCTTGCTCCGTGCGCGGCTAGTATGAATGGGAGTGGTTTTTTTGGCTGTTGTTTTCCGTGGATTATTTTTCCTTCAGGGCTTGTTGTTGTGTTTGCGTAAGGGAATGTTGCTCCGCTTCTTTGTATTCCTGTGTTCATGTATGCTTCGTTGTCTGTGCAGATGTATAAGAATTTTGTTCCTCTTTCAAATGCTCCGCTTAGCGAGCCAAATCCTATGTCAAATGATGAGCCGTCTCCGCCCATTGTGAGAACATTTGTTTCTTTGTCGCCTTTTGCGTCGAGCGCTGCTCTTACTCCGCTTGCTACTGCGCTTGCGTTTTCAAACGCGCAGTGTATCCATGGCTGTTCCCATGCTGTTTCTGGGTATGCGCTTGATACTACTTCCATACATCCTGTCGCCTGGACTATGATTGTTTTTTCTCCGCATGCTTTTAGTATGTGTCTTACTGCGAGCGCTTCTCCGCATCCCGCGCATGAGCGGTGTCCTGATGCAAAAAATTCTTTTTCATCTATTCCGAGTACTGCCATCGCATCACCTTATTTTAGCCAGAAGCCTTCTTCTCCTTTCATTACTGTTTCAAATGCTTTGTGGAGTCTTTCTCTGTTTATGTCTCTTCCTCCAAGTCCTGCCATGAATCCTGTTACTTTTACTTTTTCGCCTGCGAGCGCGGCTTTGATGTCGTTTGAGAGAGCGCCTCCAAATCCAAGCGAAGCGTGTCTGTCTATTACTCCCAGTCCTTTTAGTTTTGATGTGAGTTTTTTTAGTTCTTCTACAGGTATTGGTCTTACTGATTTTAGCTTTATTAAGCCTACTTTTTTTCCTTTTGCTCTTAGTTCTTTCATTGTTTCTTTTGCTGTTCCTAAAACCGAGCCGGTGCATAAAAGCGCGTATTCGGCGTCTTTTAGTTCTATTCCTTCAACGAGTCCGTTTCCGTATTTTCTTTTGAATATTTTTGAGTATTCTTCGTGAACTTTTGGTATTATTTTCAGAGCTTCGTTCATTGCTTGTTCTTGCTGTTCTCTGTATTCCATGTAAACATTTGGGTATGCTATTGG
>CAZJAE010000074.1:0-4693 GCA_964544205.1 uncultured archaeon | reverse complement strand
TTTTTCTCGACTTCCATTAGTATTTGCAGCGGTTCTCCGCTTTTGTTTTTTAGCTTGCTCTCCCCGAGTATGAGGACTAACTTTTTTGCTGAATAGTCGAGTTTTTTCTCTGCCGTGAAATCAAAAGCTCCCGCGCCTTTTATTGCGATGAGTTTTCCGCCTTGTTTTATTATTCTGTCCGCGCCGTCAAACGAAACATCAACCGGCTTGTTCTCTGCGATTTTCAATCCTCTTTTTGAAAGTGTTTTCTTGGCATTTTTTGAGACACACACAAATTCAGCAGAAGATTTTTTGTTTATGATTCCTGCAAAAGTGTCTATTGTTGTTCCGCTTCCTATCCCTATTGTTCCTTTTTGGGGAACAATTTCAAGCGCTTTTAGCGCAGCGTCTTTCTTTTCAAGGACTGCCTGATTTAGAGCCATGCTTTCACTCCTTTTGCAAGTTCTTCAGAAACATCCATTACTTCTACAGGGTTTTTGAGCGTATTTGTCGCTCCGACTTTTATTTTGTTCTTTTTAAGCTTTTCAAGGGCTCCTTCCATGAATAATCCGTGAACGCAGTAGCACTCAATGCTTTTGACTTTTTCTTTCTTGAGAGCCTTTGCGGCTTCAATTATTGTGTGCCCGGTGCTTATTATGTCGTCAATTATCACTGTTTGTTTTCCTTTGAGTTCTACGTTTCCGCGTTTTATTTCAACTTCAACGTGCCTGCTTGAGTGCCTTGTTTTTTGGGCTACTACAAATTCTTTTCCTATGCTGTCGGCAATCATTTTTATCCACTGCTTGCTCTCAGCATCTGGTCCGACAAGGACAACGTCTTTGTTTGACAAGTATTTTGCAATTAGTCCCGTTGCGGTGAGTTTGTGTGTTTTGCATCTGAAGAATCCGTGCATTGTTTCTACTCTGTGTAGGTGCGGGTCTATTGTTATTATTCCGTCAAAGAGCGAGCTGACAAAATCTGCCACTATGAATCCTGAAACCGCTTCGCCGAAGTGGAATGCGTGGTCCTGCCTTAGGTATATCATGTACGGGGCAATTAGGTATATTCTTCTTGCTTTTAGTTTTCTCAGCGTTTTTGCCGCGAGGAGCAGTATTGAGAGCATTTCGTTTGGCTTTTTTGCAAGGTCTGCTAAAAGAAATATTTTTTTTCCCTTGACATCGAAAGGGAATCTTATATATGACTCGTTGTCTGGAAACGGTTCAAGAACCATTTTTTGATACCCTATTCCGGATAGTTTTGCCACGCTCTCGCCTATGTGGTGGTTTATTTCTACAAGCAGAGAATCCATGCTAAAATAATGAAAAAGTAATATAAATATCTTCTTAGTCTGAAAAGAGCCGGCGTTGTTTAAGCAAGTCTGCTTTTTTGAAGGCAAGTCTTTTATTTTAGTCACGCGTTATAAGTGCATGGAGATTGTTAAAGTAAAGCGCCCTTGGGGAAAATTTGAGAGGTACGCGCTTAACAAGAAGTGCACGGTTAAGGTTCTTGAAGTCAGGCCGTTTAAGCGTTTGAGTCTTCAGAGCCACAAGCACAGGGATGAGTTTTGGAAGATTTTGAGCGGAAAGGCTGTTGTCACTATTGGAGAGAAAAGAAAATCAGCTGATGAGGGCAAAATGTTTTTGTTAAAGAAGGGAACCAAGCACCGCATTGAGGCAAAATCAAAAAAAGTGGTGTTTCTTGAGATTTCATTTGGGGATTTTGACGAACATGACGAAGTAAGGTATGATGATGATTACGGGCGCAAGTGATGCTTTAGTATTATCTCTTTTAGCAGCGCGAATTTGTGTTCGAGTATTTCTTTTCTAACCGCTCCCATTGTGAGTCTTATTACGGGTTCGTTTTTTGAGCCTCTTAAGTTAAACCACCATAGAGGATAGTCAATTCTTATCCCGTCAAGAGAGCTTCTCTTCCCACCTTTCATGGCTTTTTTTACCGCTTTTATTGTAATTTTTATGCTGTTCATTGAAGCGACTTCAAAGTTGGTTTCGTTGAGCAGATAGTTTCTTCTAAAAGGCTTTACGAGGCTTGAGAGTGATTTGTTTTCTTTTGAAATCAAACTTAATAGGATTATTATCGGGGCGAATGATGACTCAGCGTATCCGGTTTCTTTAAAGTAGTTGTGTCCGGACACTTCTCCGCAATAAATCGCGTCGTGTTTTTTCATTTTTTCTTTAACGTTTGTGTGCCCTACTTTTACCATCAGGGTTTTTCCGCCTGCGTCGTTTACTGCATCTCTTATTACCCAGTCGCTTCTGACGTCATAAAGCACAAGCGAACCTGGTTTTTTTCTTAAAAGCCTCGTGGCTATCAGGGCGGCTATTGAAGAGTTGTCAATTTTTTCGCCTTTCTCGTCAAAAAAGAATGTCCTGTCTCCGTCAAAGTCAAAAGCCACTCCCATGTCGGCTTTTTCTTTGCGTATTTTTCTTGTAACTTCTATTCCGCTGTCGATAAGAGGGTTTGAGACAACTCCTTTTTTTGGAAGGACTTGGATTATTTTGACTTTTTTTTCTACAAGGATTTTTTTTAATAATTCTCCTGACTTGTTTCC
The DNA here is from genome assembly GCA_964544205.1 of uncultured archaeon. Classification (GTDB taxonomy): domain Archaea; phylum Iainarchaeota; class Iainarchaeia; order Iainarchaeales; family JAAZKV01; genus JAAZKV01. The sequence goes on along the minus strand of CAZJAE010000074.1, from coordinate 2,145 downwards.
GCCTGTATTGACTACAAGTTTTAATGGGGTAATTCCGTAATCAAATTCAAGCGTTCTTTTTTTGTATTCTTCAAAAAAACTCGCCTTAAACACGCTTCCTTCTTTTTTGATTTTGCCAGATTGGCTTGTTTGTTGTTTTTTGAGCCTGAAGAATTCTCTTTTTACGGCATTTAGCCCGCTGTATTTTCCTTTTGTGAGCCCGTCTTTTCCGATTATTTTGAATCCGTTGTATTCCAGAGGGTTGTGCGACGCTGTGATAAATACGCCGGGGAATTCGTAGAATCGCGCCGCAAAGTAAGCTATTGGGGAGAGAGTGTCTTCAAGCAAAAATACATCCGCTCCGCTTTTTGTTATTCCTTTTATGAGCGCATTTTCAAGCGCTTTGCTTGATTTTCTCCTGTCCCTGCCGACGATGAATGCTCTTGATTTGAATGTGTTTGCAATTGCTTTTCCAAGAAGGAGCGCGAATTCTTCAGTTATTTGGGTTTTTACAAGTCCCCTCACATCGCTTTCCCTAAAAGCGCTTTCAATCAGGTTTTTTTCTTTCATAAACTCGAATATATTACGGCTTTTATTATTTAAATTATGCTTCGTGCTTTTGAGGGCAGTTTACGCCGCTAAACGCCTCTACAAAACGCTTAAATAATAATAATCACTAAGGATAGTTACTAATTGGTGTAAAAATGGTGACTAATTCCGTCGAGGGGAAGGGGTTTTTCATCGATTCTACCCGCACTTATTTTATTTACAAAAATAAGAATGATTTGGTCGCGGCTTCGGGTTATATGCCGGATGATTTGAATCTAAAGCCTTCAACGATTGATATTTCAAAAATAAAGGAGCTGGCGCTTGGCGCTGTTGATTTGAGGGTTTCGCAGGCGGGGAAGGAGTATTTCATTTCGTTTAAGGCGCGAAACATTGTCGGAAAGTATGATTCTTATTTTGTGAAGACTAAGGATATTTTGAACTGGAAGGAAGCAGGCATCTTGGACCTGAAAGAAACTTCTGTTGTTGTTTATAATGAAGAGAAGAAAGTTTTTGTCGCGTATTTTGGGGACAAGAATATCAAAATAGCTGTTTCAAAAAACCTCAAAAAGTGGGACGTGCTTAAAACAACTATTGAACCAAGAAAAAAATACTTTGACACTGGTTTGCTCTCGGTCGGAACAGCTTCTATGACTGATGACGGGATTATTTTGTTCTATTATTCAAAGTCCGCTGCGGGTTACAGCGTGGGAGCCATTTTGTTTGACAAAAATGATCCTGAAAGAATGCTTTGGAGGGCGGATGCTCCTGTTTGGGCTCCTGAAGAAAAAAAGTCCCTGCTCAACCCGATTGGGATTGTTTACACTAACAACAAGCTGAACATGTATTGGAACACCAAAAAGGGAGTAATGCTTTCTGGATGCAAGTTCACTCACAAGCCGACTTTTCCGATTCTTACAAAGCACGGCGAGAATCCAATCATTGGTCCAAAGCCTGAAAATCCGTGGGAGTCTGAATACACGTTTAACGCCGCGGCTGTAGAGCATGAGGGGAAGATTCATTTTGTTTACAGGGCGACTGGTAAGGATATGGTTTCTGTTTTCGGCTATGCTTCAAGCGAGGATGGCGCAAATATTGTTGAACGGCTGAACAAACCCATTTTTGTCCACTACTGCAACGCCAGGCCCGAGGATGTTTCTCCGCAGTGGAGGTCTGGATACGGGATTGCGGGGTGCGAAGATCCGAGGATTACAAAAATTGGGGAAAGAATGTATATGCTTTACACTGCTTTTGACGGGCACCCGAAAGTTGCTGCAACTTCAATCAGCGTTGATGATTTTTTGAACAAAAAGTGGAACTGGACTTCTCCAATAATTATTTCTCCGCCGGACGAGGTTCACAAGAATTGGACAATATTCCCTGAAAAGATTAACGGCAAGTACGCTATTCTTCACAGCATTAACCCAAGCATTGCGATTGAGTACTGCGAGAGTCTTGACTTTGACGGCAAAAAGCACATCAAGAGCAAGTACGCTTTTGCGGAGAACAAAAAATCCTGGGACACAAGAATTAGGGGAATCGGTCCTCCTCCGATTAAGACTGACGCTGGGTGGCTTATTCTTTACCACGCGATGGGCAAACAGTATCCGGGGAAGTACT
>CAZJAE010000073.1:3711-4721 GCA_964544205.1 uncultured archaeon | reverse complement strand
AAGACACAATAGTGGAGCTAAAGAGACTGACCCCAATAATCGGGAAAAAAATAGTTGTGAAAACAATCTGACTACACTAAAAAACACCCATAACCGCACCCCTTCGCGCACAAACCGCAATTAACGCACTTAGAGCCGTCAACAACAGGCGCGCCAAAACCAACCTGACTAATAGCCCCAATAGGACAAGCGCGCACCATTGGACAAGGATGATTCTTTGGACAACACTCCCCAAGAACTTTCATAAAAACAACCAGACTAATTCCTAAAAGGCAGGCATAAATACCCCAACCCTTGAATGAAAAGCAAATCACACCCGCCAAAAAGAATATAACAAGCAAAACAGATATACTTGCATGAGAATCAAGCAAAAGACAGCCGCAAAAAAAGCAATCCCCCCAAAGCCAAAACGCTCAAAACACGCAGGAATAAACAGAAGATTCACAAAAAACCCGCTGAATACAAAATCGCTCATAGTAACGCCGTGGTTTAGAAAATTCTTAAGAGCAAACCAAGGAATAATAACTTCATTTCTAAGAGCACGAAGACAACTCCACCAGGGAAGAGCCGCAGCATACCAGGAAGGAAAAATAACCCTCGCATTCCACCACGACCCAAACGCAAGCGCAAGCGCGCACCTTTACAAACTCGCGATAGGAAAAGACATATTCTTCATCAAAGAACAAAGAGAGGGAAAAAACAGGCACAAATTCAAGCCGCACCTTGACGTGGCTGAAAAACAAATAGCCGCGCTTGAAAAAGCAAGAAAAGTGCTTAAGGAAAACCCCGACTTTGAAGTCGCAAACTACCACCTCGGCTGGACAAGCGGACACAATTCATTTCTTGTAACCGACCACTACCACGGCGCCCTTGTAGAACACATGAACCCAAGCCAAGGATGGATAGACAAAAAATTTAAGCCCACGCGAGAACTACTCCAAAAGGCAGGGCTTGAAGACTTTGGCGTCCACAACTTAATCTATGACGCGGAAAAGAAAAAATGTATAATA
>CAZJAE010000073.1:0-3701 GCA_964544205.1 uncultured archaeon | reverse complement strand
AGATGACTATGAAAATTCATCTTTTCAAATAAACAGTCTGTGAAGGGAACGCAAAATCAATTTTTGCTTTCTCAAACTCCTTTTTTATCTTCAAACCAACAATATCGCGAGCCTGCAGCATTTCCTTATGCACCCCGTGCTTAGTGTAAAAAACAACCTCAATATCAAGAGAACTTGCGCCAAAACCCTTAAACACAACCGAATAATCATCATCGCACAAATCGCAACCCTCAATCGCTTTCTTAATAATACTCTTCGCCTGCTCAAGCTTCTTATTAGAAGTATTATAAGTCAACCCAATAGTCCATACAACCTTCTTTTTAGGCGCGCCAGTAATGTTAGTCAAAATCTCGCTCGCCAAAATACTATTCGGCACGACAACAAGCTGCTTATCAAGATCGCGAACCTTTGTATGCCTAAGATTAATCTCCTCAACCTTTCCAGTATACTGCCCGTTTGAAAACTTAATCGTATCCCCAACTATAAAAGGGCGCGAAAACAAGATGGACAAACCGCCAAACGCATCAGCAATAGTCTTCTGCGCAGCAAACGCAAGCGCAATACCGCCGATACCAAGCCCGGCAAGCAAAGACCAAACATCAATCCCCATATTGTCAAGAACGATAATTACCCCAATGCAAACAAGCCCGGCCTTTACGGACTTCTTAAGCCACGGCAAAATCTGGTCGTCAAGCTTGCTATCACTCCTTTCAGTAATCGGCTTTAAGATGCGCTCAAACAAAGAATCAACAAGCTTTACAACAAACCAGATGATGTTCAGCATGAACAATACTTTAACCACCGTGTAAAAAGTTGCAGAAACAGACTCTGGAAAAACAAGAAACTGAAAACCCGCAACAAACCCGCCGAGCACGATTACAAATGCAAAAGGCTCTTCAGCCAAGTCAACCAAAATATCGTCAATATCAGTCTTGGTCTTCTTAGTAAACTTATGCAGAACATTCTTTGAAATATAAAGAACAATCTGCGACAACACTACAGCCGCGACGACAACCAGAAAAGCATAGGCCCAGCTCGCAATAGAGTTCCCAAAATAAATAAACTGCAAAAAATCAACAGCCACTAAAAACCACCAAGTAACAGCTAAAATATGATTCGATACCCCAACCGGGATTCGAACCCGGGTTACAAGCTTGAAAGGCTCGTGTGCTTGACCACTGCACTATTGGGGCAATCAAATCAAACAACCCTGCCGCAACGCATTTTTCGCCAACCTTTTTTTAAAAGTCTGCTGCACTATTTGGACATGAGTTAATTTTACTTTCATGCGAGGCTTTGCCTCAATTAAGTCTTTTACTTAAGTAAAAAAATTGGGAGGAAAATCGTTTATAAAGCTTTCATCAGGGGGTTAATTTTTGCCCGCAAGCATTTTTGCAACCCTTTTCGCATCCTTTCGTTTTGCAAGGTTTCTATTAAGCTGGCTTTCAAGTTCAAGCTCCCTTCTCATTCCGCTGTTCACAATGCCAAGGTCCCCAGTCACTGCACCGGTGAACTGTCTTTCTCTTGCGCCCCGCATGCCCGCGTTTATTTCTCCAAGCGCAGGACTTGTACTTCTTTTCCCAAATTTCAAAAACTCAGCAGCTATTTTTCTTCTCGCAGCCACCACTGGGCCTCTTTTCAATTGAGCAACCATTAAACCACCACTAATGTATCTTCGCTTTGGAAGTATAAATGCCTTACGACGAGAATCTTTCGTGATTTTAAACGCCAAAACAACCCTTATAAAGCTTTGGCTGTTGATTTTGATTATAGGTGAGTTTTAGTGGCTGACTTTAAGGAATCACTTGCAAGAAGGTTCAACAACGTTTATGTTTGCCAGAGATGCAACGCGACGAACAGGTCTTCTTCAGGACTGCCTGCTCAGTGCAGAAAGTGCGGTTCAAAGAGATTGAGACTAAAGAAGAAAAAGAAGAAGGCTGCTGCTTAAAAGCAGGCTTCTTTTCAAGCTTTTTTCGCAAATTTTTCAATCAGGTTTTTAAATATTTTATTCATGACTTTTGTCCGCAAAAGTTTTTACAAGAAAAGCGGTTTTTTGAGTTAAATAGAAGGTCTTTTTCATGGTTGCTATGGAACTTTTTATCCAAATGGCGCAAATGATTGTAGCCGCAACCATTATCAGTCTTGTTTTAAGAAAACTAAACCAGCCAAACCTCTTCGCTTACATAATCGCTGGAATAATCATAGGCCCTTTTGTTTTGGGCGGATTTGACTTTTCGTGGATGCACCTGCCTTTTGAGCTCGGAATAAAAGAAATCACTCCAGAGATACACTTATTGTCAGAACTTGGAGCGGCATTTTTGCTCTTCTCAATCGGAATTGTAACGTCCGTGCGAAGGCTTCTGCAAATGGGAAAACCACTGCTTGCAGGAACTTTTCTCCAAGTAATTGGAGTAATTGGCGTCACAGTTCTCCTCACAAACTTTACAGGAATGCTTCCTTTAGAAACCTCTTTATTCATCGGAACAATAATCGCTTTCTCTTCGACAATGATTGTAATCAAGCTACTCGCGGACAAGAAGGAAACAAACACGCTCAACGGAAGAGTCACTATCTCAATTCTTCTAATCCAGGACTTTTTAGTAATTATTTTTGTTCCGATTCTGCAGAACGTTTCAAACGTCAGCAATCCGACATTTTTCCTCCCGATAATCGTCCAAACAGTCGCTTTGCTTGCAATAGCTCTTCTTGCGAACAAGTTCCTGTTCCCAAAACTATTCGCAATAGCTGCTAAGGACAATGAAATGTTTTTCCTCGCAAGCATATCAACAGCGTTTCTCTTCATCGGAGTAAGCTACATCTTGGGAATTTCAATCACAATAGGAGCATTCATTGGAGGACTTGCTCTAAGCAGCCTTCCTTACAACACCGCAGTGTTCTCAAAAGTAAGAGCGCTTCGGGATTTCTTCTTGACAATATTCTTTGTATCCCTTGGAGCAACGCTGACATTCGCATTTGGAAGTCTCCCAATCTTGTTAATGATTACAATAATCCTGTTGATTTTCATATTCAAGCCCTTGGTGTTTTACATAGTCGGACTCTTGTCAGGGTACGGGTCAAGACTCGGACTTGAAGCAGGAATGACGCTCGCGCAAGTATCTGAATTCGGGTTTGTAATAGCGGCGATGGGGGCAAGCGCTACTCTTGCAAGCGGAGAACCGATAATCTCGCAGAGCCTCAACTCGTTCATTGTCGCAATCGCAGCTATTTCAATGATAGCAACACCGCATTTGATGAATTACGCTCCAAGGGCGGCGAACTTCGCTTCGCTTAAGCTCAACAAGTGGTTTAACGTAGATAAGAAAAAAATGTTCAACAGAAGAATTGATGATTTGAGAAAAATGCCTTCAGTTGAAAAACTAAAAGACCACATAATAGTAGTAGGAGGAGGACTGATAGGAAGGAGGGTTTCAAGAAAATTAAAAATTAACTCAAAAGTTCTAATAGTTGACTCGGATCCTGAAGTAGTTCTCCAGGGACAAAAAGACAAGCTTGACTTTGTTTACGGCACTTCAGAAGACATTGAGCTTTTAGAAAAACTGGATTTTGAGGACGCAAAACTCGTGCTGATCGCAATGACTGCGCATAAAGAAGCTTGCAACTTCATAACAGCAGTAAAGAGGATGTCCCCTAAAACCAAAATCTTTGCGATATCAAACCACTTCTATAACGCGGTAGAACTC
>CAZJAE010000072.1:0-4727 GCA_964544205.1 uncultured archaeon | reverse complement strand
GCTTGCGACATACTCGTCGCTTCCCGCAAACACCGCAATCAAAGTCTTATCGCCAGTCTGCTTCCCGGAGTAAAGCAGTCCAGGATCAGTAGCATAAACAGTAGAAAGATTATTGAGCGCAAACTTTGCATAATCGCAGTTCTTATTTTCAATAAGAGAAAAAATCTTCACAAGCTTCTCCCTATACATCGCATCCCCGGTCAGCGAAACCTCGTTAGTCTGGCACTTTGAAGAAGAAAAAGAATTATTCATATAATAAGAATTAAACAAAACAGCACCGATAACAATCACTATCAAGAGAAAAACTCCAGAACCCAAAAAAATCATGTTAAGCGAGTTTGATTTCTTCTCGCCGTAAACCTTGTCAACAATCGGCTCAACTTTAGCCCTTGCTTCAGGACCGAATTCAGCCTCAATCTTAAGCAAAATATTCTTCTTAGTAAGCTTAGCCTTGATATACAAATCAAGCCGTTCCTCAATAGAAGCCATGCCTCATAGAAGGATTTTGACAAATAAATGCTTTATGATGAGGCAAAAACGCTTTTTGAGAAAAAGCCAACAAATACCTTTATAAACGTTTATAGATGCAAGTATAGTATAAACTGCTTTTAGAAATTGCCTTTAATTCAAAAGATAAAACGAGAGAAAAAGAAGTTGGGTTTTTATGAATCATTACAAAGAAGTAGAAGGACTGCCGATAAGCATGATAAGCGAAAGAGTGAAATTCAATGCTCCAAGCGGACCGGTTAACAATAATATAACAGTTGAAGACAAAAAAACAGGAACAACAACAGTGGGAATAATAGGAACTGATTTTGTTTTACTCGCCGCAGACCAGCAGGCGACAATGGGCTACATGGCAGCCGACGACGACGCTGTAAAGATTTACAAAATAACAAACAACGTGGCGCTGACAATATCAGGCGCAGTAGGAGACTCGCTTGCAGTTATAAGATTTTTAAAAGCGCAGGCAAACCTTTACGAAATAGAAAGAGAAACAAAAATCACTCCAAAAGCGCTTACATCGCTGATGTCAAACGTGCTAAACGGAAACAGATACTATCCATTCGTATTCATGCCAATAGTCGGCGGAGTAAACTCAAAGCCGGAACTATACGAAGTGACTCCATTCGGATGCATTTCAGAAAAGAAAAAATACGCTGTAACAGGCTCGGGAACAGAATTCGCAATAGCGACTCTTGATGTTGATTATAGAGAAGCGATGACAGAAGACGACGCGATGGCGCTTGCAGTAAAAGCGATAAGCGTTTCAAGAAACAGAGACATTAACACGGGCGGCAGAGGAATAATGGTTGCAATAATAGACAAAGACGGCTATAGACAAGTCGACGAAAAAGAAGTTGAAAAAGCGATGTCAAAAATAAAACTCAACTTCTCAAAAAAATAAACTCCCCAATGGCGCAAATAAACAGCTGAACAAATAAATAAATGAATCCTAAAAAAGGAAAAAACCCTCAAAACGCAAATGACAACAAAAACGCGTAAAAGAACAAGTTAATTTTTTACAAGGCGCTTTGCCTTATTAAAAAAACAAGAACATCACTTTGATGACTCTAAACATGAATTATATTTAGAAAAACGCCTCTCAACCGCAGAAGCGCTGAAATGGCTTTTTTAAAACAACAAAATCAAGAGGATTTGATTAAATGGCACAAAAAATAAAGATACTAGACGAAATAAACGAGACAGTAAAAAAACTAATCCCGTCAAGCGCGGGCATAACAAAAATAGAAATGGAAGGACCAGAAGTCGTGATTTACACACGAACACCAGAAGCGTTCTTCGGAGTTGAAAACTACGTCTCAAAAATAGCTTTTGAACTCAAAAAAAGAGTGAACATAAGAACAGACAAATCCCTATTATCAAACCCTGAACAGGCAAAGAAAAAAATACTTGAACTCGTTCCAAAAGAAGCGGAAGTCAGGGACATTTACTTTGAAGAACCCTTCTCAGAAGTGGTAATTGAAGCCGTGAAAAAAGGGCTTGTTATAGGAAAAGGCGGAGAACTGTCAAAAAAAATAATAATGGAAACCGGGTGGACTCCAAGAATACTAAGAGCCCCGACGACAAAATCAGACATACTCACAGGGATAAGAAAACACTTATTCAAACACTCCGACGAGAGAAAAAAATTCCTGCTAAAAACCGCTGAAAAAATATACAGCGAAAAAGAAAACTCCACGCACCAGTGGATAAGACTGATAGCGCTTGGAGGATACAGGGAAGTTGGAAGAAGCTGCATGCTTTTAGAAACAGAAACCACAAAAGTCCTTCTTGACGCTGGACTAAACCACAGCTCGGACGACCCGTTCCCGTTCATAGACGCGCTCGGATACCCGCTGAGCGAAATAGACGCAGTAGTAATCGCACTCCGACCACACGGGAGCGCTACCATTTTTATTCAAAATGGGGTACGACGGTCCAGTGTACTGCACAGAACCGACAAGAGACCTAATGACGCTTTTGCAGTTCGACTTTTTGGACGTAAGCGTGTCGCAGGAAAAAACAGCTCCCTACTCGGAAGCGGACGTGAAAAACACGCTCATGCACACAATAACAAGGGACTATAGAGAAGTGACTGACATTGCTCCCGACATGAGACTAACGCTCCACAACGCATCCCACATACTCGGCTCGGCATCGGTTCACCTAAACATAGGCGAAGGCGCGCACAACTTAGTATACGGCGCGGACATAAAATTCGGGGCTACAAGACTATTTGACAACATAGACATAAAGTACCCAAGAATGGAAACACTCATCGTTGAAAGCACATACGGCTCAAAAGACGCAATACAAATGCCAAGACAAGCAGCAGAAAACAAGCTGATTGAAATCATACAAGAAACAACGCAATTCGGCGGAAACGTTCTCATTCCAGTATTCGGAGTTGGAAGAGGACAGGAAATATGCATGGTCATAGAAGACGCGTACAAAAGAGGAGTCCTCTCGGAAAAAAACAGTATATACGTCGAAGGAATGGTGAGAGAAGCAAGCGCAATACACACAGCATACCCTGAGTACTTGAGGCAGAGCCTTGAAAAAAGAATACTCACAAACGACTCTCCGTTTGACTCTCCGCTCTTCAAAGAAGTGAAAAAAGAAGACAGGGAAAAAATCTGCAACGGAAGCGGAAACGTAATACTATCAACGTCAGGAATGATGAACGGCGGACCGGTAGTGGAATACTTCTACAAACTCGCGGAGAATCCGGCAAACACTCTCGTATTCGTTGGATACCTTGCGGAAGGAACATTCGGAAGAAAAATCCAGCAGGGACTAAAGAGCTTCCCGATAAGCGACAACGGAAAAACAAAAAAACTTGACGTGAAAATGAGAATAGAAACAATCGACGGATTCAGCGGACACGCAGACTTTAACGAACTCGTTTCATACGTGGCTTCGCTAAAACCAAAACCAAAAAAAATCCTTGTAAACCACGGAGACCCGACAAGAAGCGTGGAATTCTCAAAATACTGCGCGGCAAAATTCGGAATAAGCAGTTCAGCGATAAGAAACCTTGAAGCGGTAAGATTCAAATAAAAGAATTGAAAGCAAAAAACCGCTTCAAAAAGTTTTTTTTAAAAAAGCAAACGCCTCTGCTTAAAGCAAGCTATTTTTTAATTTTATTTATTAATCTTACTTTATTAGTTTTATTTTGTTAATTTTATTTATTGATTTTATTTAGTATTTTGATTTTTTTTATTCTTCTTTTTCTTTTACCTTTTCAGGCTTTTCCTTCTGAAGCCTTGGAATGAGGCTTGTTGAAACCCAGTTCTTCCACTGACCCAAAAGCTGGTCGTAATTAATCTTCCCCTCTTCCTCAAGCATTAACTCTTTCATCAATAGAAGCTTGTTGTTGCATAGACTCGTATGCTCGGCTTCAAGAAGACTCTTTAAGCTAAGCGAGTTCTTCTGCTCCACAAGGAACAGCTTCGCATTTGCCCTAAGCCTAATCTCTGACCAGATATCATTAACAGTCAAACCGCTGGTCTTCTGAATTTTTTGAAACAACTCGCTCTCTTTCAAATTATCTTCCATTAATTCAAGCGTGTCCTTAGCCGCGTCAAAACGCATCAAGTCAAGCAATCCCCCCTCGACAGAAGGATCCTCGTTCCAGTGCTTCTTAATCTCGGTAATCTCAACAACTCGCCTGTGCCTTCCAAGACTCCCCTTAAACCTAATCGGACGAGCGACTACAACAAGGTCAGTAGCCTTAAACGAAGTAGTCGGGACTCCAAGGTCATTAACAACTCTGTCCCAAACAGCATAAGCCGAATCAGCGTGGATAGTTCCCATAACAACATTCCCCGCAGCTCCTACACGCATCGCTTCGTAAAGAACCTTAGCCTCTTTTGACCTTACTTCTCCAAGAACAAGAGCAGAGTCACCAAGACGAAGCGCAGTCCTCAAAGCCTCCGCAGGGTCAACTTCAGTCTCAGTCTTTGAAACACTAATAGGACTCCTTGTCTTAAGCCTCTGAATATTAAACCCGATATCCTTCATGTAAGGAACCGGAAGCTCAAGAGTATCTTCCTGAACAATAACCCTCGAGTTCTGCGGAATCTCAAGCATCATTGCCTGAAGAAGAGAAGTCTTTCCTGAACCGCGCGAACCCGCAATGAGTGTAGTGACCTGCATGTCAATAAAAAAACTAAGCATCCCAGCCGCGAGGGGATTTAAGTAGCTCACATCAATGAACTGCT
>CAZJAE010000071.1:0-4774 GCA_964544205.1 uncultured archaeon | reverse complement strand
AAGCGGACTCCTCCACAGAGACGAGCTCCCAAATTACGGAATAACTGACATTGAAGTTGAAAAAACCGCCAAAACACTGAAATGCGGAAAAGATGACAACTTTATACTAATAGTTGCCGAAAAAGAAAAAGCAGAGAAAGCATTCGAAGCAGTGAAAACAAGATTCATAAAAGCATTAGACGAAAATCCGGTTCCAAACGAGACGCGCGGAGCGCTGGAAGACGGATCAAGCGAATACCAAAGACCCCTCTCAAGCGAAGCGAGAATGTACCCAGAAACCGATTTGCCGTTTGAAATAATAACCGAAGAAAAACTCGCGCAAATAAAGAAAAACCTCCCAAAAAGCGTCAGCGAGAGAGAAAAAGAATACACCAAAATGGGGCTGAGCACAAACCACGTTGAAGAAATGAAACTCTCAAACTACGCGAGGTTCTTTGAAAAACTCGTAAAAAAAGGAGCTAACCCTAAAACAAGCGCAGCACTGCTACTCCAAACCCTTACAGAACTAAGAAGAAAAGGAATCAAAACCGATACAATACCACTAAACGACATTGAAGAACTCCTCCTCGCAGAAGCTAAAGAAAAAATACAAAAATCAGCTCTTGAAGAAGCAATAACAGAACTTTCAAAAGGAAAAACAATAAATGAAATACTTGAAAGCAAAAAAACAGCTAAAATAGACACAAAAGCCGCTGAGAAAAAAATAGCAGAAATTGTTAACAAAAACATCGGACTTGTAAGAGCAAAAGGAATGGGCGCAATAGGACCGCTCATGGGCGACGCTATGAAAGAAGCGAGTCTCAAAGGAATTGACGGCAAAATACTAAGCGAAATGCTCAAAAAAGAAATAAGCGCGAATAAATAACCCTGCAAAAAACTAACTTTTCTTCTTATGGCAGTAATAGAAAAAAAATGCTGGCCGGAATACTTTGAATCAATACTTAAAGGCGAAAAAAGGTTTGAGATACGACTTGCTGATTTTCAAATTCAAAAAGGAGACACACTATTGCTCCGCGAATATGATCCAAAAACAAAAAAATACACTGGGCGTGAAATACGCAAAACCGCGGATTATGTGTCAAACTCAAAAGACTGGAAAGTCTGGACGCAAGAAGAAATAAATAAACATGGATTCTACGTAATAGGATTCAAATAGTAAAAAAGCTTTTTCTTAGAAGCAATTTGAAAGAGATTATTTCTGAGTCCCGCTTCTTGCAAGATACACTACATCCCCGCCGCTATGCCCAAGTTCGATTAGTTTCTCCCTGCTCAAAAAATCAACAATCTTTCTCGCATCTTTTGACTGGAAAACCTTTTCAACATGAGTAATAATCCTGCCCTTAGAACCAATATACGAAACTGCCCTCGCAAGCGAGCTTATGTTATGCGCCCCAAACTGCGCCTCAAATCCAGCGTCAAGCGCTGAAACAAAAATCTTTTGAGCAAGCGAACCCGCAGTATAAAGACTCTGAATCGCTGGAGAATTAACCGCACCCCTGTCCCGAAGCTGAAGAAGACGCCTGCCAGTAGCCTCATTCTCCCGCATAATCTCCCCAAGACAATACTCTGCGGCATTAAACGGCCTCCCGCTAGTTCTCGCAGCCTCCGCCTTCTTTGCAAGAACCGCCTTACGCTCCGCTTCCTTAACCCTTGGAGTATACTCAGCCATCCTCTGCTCCCTTGAGCCGGACTTTGAAACACTGCTTTGAACCTTCGGCGCGGGAGCGGATTTTCTGACCTCCGCCTGTTTAAACATATCAGAAAAATTAGCCCTCGCAGAAGCCAAAAACTGTGCCTCAAGAACCCCAATCTGCCTAAAAGCTTCCAAAAAATCCGCTTCATGCGCTTTAAAGACTTCCATCCTCTTTTTGTGATACTCAGGAAGCGTTCTTCTCAGCCAGCGCTTAACCGCCTTCTTCTGATTGTTAGTAAAACGAGCCCCTCGGACAATCTGATTCAAGTAAGAATTCAAATTATGAGCATCGTTAAGCACCTTGTCCCTGTTAAGTTTTTGGTGCCCGATATAAATCCTTTCAAACCTCGGCAAATCAATAGATGAAGAAAGCGAGCGAACAGAACTCCCCAAAACAAATTCATTAATCGCAGTAATAACGCTGGTATTGTCTACAGGAATTTTTCTCTCCTTAAGATACTGCTTTACCCTCTTCTCAAGCGCCTGAGGAATTTCTTTTCTTGCCTCTTCCACTTTATTCTTACACCACTCCTTAACCAAGTGATTAATTGTATTATCTTCAAGAATCTGGGGCCTCTTTTCCACAAGCTCCTTAGCCTGAGAACGGCTGTACTTCTGAGTAAGAGCCATTACAACATTAGTCATTTCGCCAGGATGCGCCTTAATCAAAGCAATCTTCTCCTCCCGCGGCATTCCAACCACGCCATTTTTTCTAATCTCAAGCGCCCTCAAAAGAGAAGCAGAAGCAACTGTTCTTGAGTGATTCAAAACAGCCCTGCGCTTATCGGCAATGGGCTGAGCAGCCCATGGAGCGCGCCTCCGCCTTGATGCCCCCGCATTTTTAGGATTAATACTAGGCATAAAAATAACACGCCGCTAAAGCATACCCTTAGCGCCCTTTCGGATTTTTCTCAAACACTTCTTGTGAAAGTACTGCCCCGCCCAGTGCTTATCAGTAGGCGCCTTGCCGCACAAAGAACACTGCTCGCCGTACTTTCCAGTCCCCTCATCAGCTGTGCTGTCTTTTGAATCCTTCTTTTCATCCGGCTTTTTTCCAAACAAATCCAAACCCATAAAAACACTCCCAAAAATATTTGTCCAATAAAATGTGATTTTATTTATTTTATACCGCCGCGCTCAACCCAAGCATCTTAATCGCCTTAAGCATAGTATTCTTCATATTCTTATGCTTAAGCATCTTCACAGCCTCGCTTGGCTCGCACCACTTAAAATCATCATGCTCAATGGTTTTCTCGCCTTTGGAAGAATCCTGATTCTCAAAACTAATCTTATTATTGCTCGAAACCCTGATTAAAAAATTCTGGACATGACTCTCGACATTTCGCGAACTGTCAAAATAATACAACTCATCAACCTTTCCCAAAAAATCATGCCTGGGAATGCTTGTTTCCTCAAAAAGCTCCCTCTTAATAGCATCCTCAACAGACTCCCCGTCATTAATCCCGCCTTTTGGAAACTCCCAACCAGACCAGTGAAGAACCCTGTGGAGAAGCAAAAACTTTTCCCCGTCAAAAACAACAAGCCCGACAATCTCCCTGCTCTTAATCCCAGCCCCCGCAACAGACGCGCCGCCAGCAGGCTTTTTGCGCTTCACAAAATTACTCTCAGGATACATAAAACAACCACAAAAATCACTGATTAAAAATATAAAAACCCTGCTGAACATGCTATTTAGAGATAAAAATGACAAAAGTCTATTTTAAACCAATAGAGTCCTACAAAAACACAAGCCAGATAAGCGAAGCCGCAAAAGACATCATAAAGACAATCCAAAAAGAAGAACAAACACTTGACTTCTCAAAACCAATCCCCCTAAAAGTCCACTTCGGGGAAGACAAATGCACTACATTCATCTCCCCGCAAAACTTTGAAGGAATAATAAACTACCTAAAAAACGAAACAACTCAAAAGAACAAAAACAATCCGGCAGAAATATTCTACACCGACACGAATGTCCTCTACAAAGGAAGAAGAACCACAAAAGAATCGCACACAGCGCTTGCAAAAGAACACAGCTTTACCCAACTCCCCATAATAATCGCAGACGGAGAAGCAGGAGAAGAAAACACAGATATTGACATCAGCAGCACGGGCGCAAAACACTTCAAAAAATGCAAAATAGGAAAAACAATCAGCGAAAACTCCCAACTCATAGTGCTGGCGCACTTCAAAGGACACATGCTTGCAGGATTCGGAGGCGCAATAAAACAACTCTCAATGGGATGCGCTTCGCGCCCTGGAAAACTCGCAATGCACTCCCAATCAAAGCCCATCATAAACCCGCTGAAATGCAAAAAATGCATGACATGCACAAAAAACTGCCCCGCGGACGCATGCATAATAACCACAATCCCTCACATAGACGGCAAAAAATGCATAGGGTGCGCCAAATGCATAGCAGTATGCCCATACGAAGCAATAGACGCCAACTGGATAAGCACTCTCCAAAACGAATTCTTGGAAAAACTTGCGGAATACGCATACGCCGCGCAAAAAGGAAAAAAAATCATTTACTTAAATTTTATATTCAACATTACAAAAGAATGCGACTGCATGGACAAAGCCCAAAAAACAATAGCAAAAGACATAGGAATAATGGCGTCAACAGACCCAGTGGCGCTCGACAAAGCCAGCCTTGAAATTCTCAGAAAGAACGAGAAAAGAAAAGTATTCGGCGGAGAACACGTATTCGAATACGCGGAAAAAATAGGATTTGGAAAAACACAATACGAACTAATAACAATAAACTAAAAACCGGTTGATAAAATGAGAGAAAACAAACCAAAACAGCCAAGAGAAAAAGAAGACAAAAAAACAATGAAAGCATTCTCAATAGCCACATTCCTAAACGACATGGGAAGCGACATGATAAACCCGATATGGCCGATGTTTCTCACATCCTTTCTTGGAATAAATATGTCCCTATTAGGACTCATAGACGGTCTCGGAGACGCAATAGTCTCAATATCCCAGGCAATAAGCGGCTACTACTCTGACAGGCTCAAAAAAAGAAAAATATTCATCTGGACAGGATACTTCTTCTCAGGAATAGCAAGACTC
>CAZJAE010000070.1:0-4805 GCA_964544205.1 uncultured archaeon | reverse complement strand
TGTCTTCTTTTTCGCATTTTAGTGTTTTTGCCGTAGCTTCTGTTTCTTTTTCGGTTATTCCGTAGTTTGGGAGTTCGTCTCTGTGGATGAGTCCGCTTACTCCTGTCGCTTTTGCGTATGCGCTTAATTCGCTTCCGAATCTCTTCGCGCCTACTTTTTCTCCGAGTAATCCTTTTGCATTTTCTATTCTTATCCCAAATACTTTTTTTCCTTTGATAAATTTGCATTCTGTGTCTTTGAGCGAGCTTGTGAGTTCTGTTGTTTCCTCAAATGCGCTGTTTATTGATTTTTCTCCACTGTATTTTGCGGAAAGCTTTTTCTTTAATTCAATTAAATCTATTTGTCTTTCAACTTCTTTCTCTACTACCGTTCCTAATAGTTCAAGTTCTTGGCATCCTTTAATTTCGCATCTTGCTCCTTGTGCGATTGAGATGTTTACGTCTTGTCTTATTGTTCCTTTTCCTCTTTTTGCAAAGCACGTGATTCTCATTATTTCTCCTATTTTTGCGGCTGTGTGGACTGCTTCGCTTGGTGTTCGTATGTCTGGTCCTGTTGCGAGTTCTATTAGGGGTATTCCGAGTCTGTCAAGATTGTAGTATATTTTTCCTGCTTCTTTTTTTATTGGGCGGGCAGCGTCTTCTTCAAGCAGGATTGTTTGGACGCTTATCTCTTTTTCTGTTTTTTTCCCTTTGTCGTCCTCTGTTTCTATTTTTAAGTGTCCGCCTAGCGAGATTAGCGCGGTTCTTTGGAATGCGCTTGTGTTGCTCCCGTCTATTACTGTTTTTCTCATCGGGATTATTTTGCTTACAGTTGTTGCGCCGCATAGCTGGCTTACTTCAAGCACTGTGTTTAGCGCGTCTTTGTCCATCGGCTGTGGGGGCTCTTCGTCGAGCTCTACTAGCGATATTGTGTCTTTTTTTCCGGAGTAGTAGAAGGTTTCGTTTCTTTTGTAAGCGTCTAGCGCGGTTTTGTCGTATTCTCCGAGTTCTGATGGCACTGGTCTTAGTTTTCTTTCAATAGTGAAATCAAATTCGTCTGTCAGCGTGCTTGGGGTTCTTATGAATAGTTTTCCTGTATCCAGCTGTTGGTGAACTTCTAGTCCTGCTTTTAGTCCGAGTTTTTTATAGTCCGCGGCAGGTTTTTTGTTTTCTGCAGCGGTTTGTTTGTCCTGTTTTTGCATGATTAAAAATAGTATGAAAAGGATTAAAAATTAGTTAACCCGCTCAAGAATCAAAGCGGGGGGTCGTTTGTGTTTAGCAGTAGCCGTAGTATCCGCAGGCGCTTCCTCTTGTTACTGAGAATCCCCACGATCCTGTGCTTGTAGTTCCGTACACGCTTACGCTGTTAGAGTACCCGTAAGTGTTGTATCCTGTGTATGTTGCTGGGTAGTAGTATGTTGGTGTTGTGTATGTAACTACTGGGTAGTATGTGCTGTAAGTGTATGTCGGGTAGTAGTATGTCGGAGCGTAGTATGCGTTTGCGTATGGCGCAGCGTAGTATACTGTCGGGTAGTAGTTGTCAGTGTAGTAGTATCTGTTGAACCCCGAGTATGCGAATGCCCCGCTGGCTATCATCATTAATATTACCAGTACTAATCCAATCAAAGCTGCTCTCATTTGGCTTCACCTTCTATACGTATTGCCTCAAAGGTAGTATATAAACATTACTATTAACGTGAATAAGTGAATATGGGGGCTTATTGGTTTTTTGAGCGGTTTTAAGGCAAGCATCAAAATTAAGTCAGAATCAAGCAATTTTTGGTTTTTTCGGGTCTTTTGCGGTATTTTTGGCTTTATTGGGATTTTGCGGCGTTTAGCTCTTCTTCAAGGTAAGTGTCTGTTCTTGTAAACTCGCTTATTTCTCCGCGAATGTTTTTTGCAAGGAGTTCTTTTGCTTTCACAGGCGGATAATTGCCAAGCAGCCAGGACAGCTTCATTAATGCAGTTTCGGCAATCATGTCTTCGCAGTAAATTGCTCCCGTGGCGTGAACTTTTCTTAGGTTAGTGTAAACAAACGGGTGGACTCTTCCGTTTAAGCACTGTGATGTTATTCCGACTATGCATCCTCCGTCAATGAGCGCTTTTATTTTTTTTACAAACGAATCATTTTCCCTTATCGGCGTGTGTCCAAGGCCTGTTGCTTCAATTATGACTCCTTTGTATTTTTCTTTTGCGTAAAACTCAATTTCTTTTTCGGTAATGAACGGGTGCATCTTTACAAGCCCGACTTTTTCTTCGAACTTGCTCAAAAGCTTAAAATCTCCTCTTGACTTTTCAAGCTCTTTTCTATCCTTAATCCACTTGATTTCTTTTGTCTTGTAATCAACAAGGGCAATTGGCGTGTCGTTCACTGGCTTAAAAGCGTCTCTTCGCGATGTGTGCATTTTTCTTACTCTTGTGCCAAGCGTTATTGCGCACAAGTCATCATCGGTTTTGTTGTGCATGCATACTGCAACGCCTTTAAAGTTAGTTTTTGTAATGAATGTCGCCGCGCATATTAGGTTCATTGCGGCGTCGCTTGAGCCCCTGTCTGAGCTTCTCTGCGCTCCAACAATCAGCACCGGTATCGGGCAGTTTTCGAGTTCAAATGATAGCGCTGCTGCGCTGTAGCCGAGCATGTCTGTTCCGTGCCCGATTATTACTCCTTTGACTCCTTTTTTTATCTGCGCTTCAACAGCGTTTGATATTGCCTGGTAATCCTTTACCTGCATATCTTCAGACATTATGTTTGCTACAAATACTGATTCAATGTTTGCGATGTTTGTCAGTTCCGGAAAAAGCGTTATTAGGTCTTCTAAATTGAATGATGCAATTACTCCTCCGGTGGAATAATTGACTCTTGAAGCTATTGTCCCTCCTGTGTGGAGGACCGCTATTTGCGGGAGGATTGGGTTTTTCTTTATTTCAACCGCCCTTGGCTTTCCTACGCTCTTTGCCTCTCCAAGCGACTTGATTCCTTTTATTTTTGAAACTTCAAATCCTGCATTGTATCCTGAAGCGAGTTTTATGTTCAAGAGCTCGTCGTTTGTGGGTATTACTGTTCCGTTAATTTTTTGCCCGCCGTATTCAAACTCTACAAGGCTTCCTTCCTTGATTTTGTTTTTTGAGTAGAATTCCTTTATTGCCATGCCATCATTTCCTAAGTATTTAACCTGTGATTTTATTTAAAACCATTGCTTTTAGCAGCTTCCGTTCTCGCTGTACTTTATGCAGTAAGCGCTTTTTGAGTCAATTCCGAAGAACTCTTTGCCCGTGCTGTTCGCCCAAGCGGCTGCGCATTCATAAGAGTAAGAGCAGTCCTCGCAATAGTGTATTTCTTTATAGTGTCCTTCAACAGGGTCTATTATGGTTTGGGTTTCTTCCGTTCTTGAGCACAGGCTTACGCTTGTCCTGTTAAAATCCGCGCTTTTCTCGTCATACCCTGAATTTATTGCGCTGTAGCGAAACCTTGCTCTGTATTCTCCGAGGTTTTTTGGGTTCAGCGTCCAGTACACTGTTTGTTTTTCCCCAGGCATTATTGCCGGAGCTTCTTTTGAGTTTGAATCATAATCGCTTTCTTCCCAGTCGCCGTTTATTTTCTTTAAGAGAACAAGCGAAGTTTCTCCAATCGGCGCCGGAACCGACCCGGAGTTTTTCAGCGTGAGGGTGATGTTTATCTCCCCGCTTTGAGTCTCAATCGGTTTTGAGATTAAATCTATTTTTGCCTGCGCAGGAGCGCTTACTAAATAAACCCTGCACACAGGGTAATCGTTTTGAGTAATGCACCTAACGTAAGTGTCAATTTTTCTGTCAGTGCCTATGGTTATGTGGTCGTAGTCCCAGGACATTACTTTGTCGCATTTTTTCCCCTTCAAATCGGCGTCTCTTGCGCAGCAGTCCTTTGTACTTGTGCATTCAAGCGCTACGCTCATTGAAAGATATGTGAGGTCGTCTTTTGTAATTGTGGAGTTTTTCGGGTAACTCAATGCTCCAAGGTACACTGTTTTTCCAACAGTTCCTGTCACTTGCGCGTCCTTTAGCCCGTTTTTTATCACGTCCACACTGTTTGGCGTGTTTGGTACTGTGAGGTAAGTGAACATTGCAAGCATTGCGACTGCAACTATTCCAAATACTACTAATTGCATTGCGTTCATTTAATTCACTCAAACATTTTGTATTTTCATTTTATTATTTTCATTTTAATATTTTGTATTCTATAACGAATAATTTCTTTATCAGCATTCCCACTATGTATGCGCCAACAAAGAGCGCTATTACCATGGGCCAGTTGTCCGTGTGGATGAATATAGCCATCCAGTCGTGTTTGTATAGTTCTATCCCGAACAGCAGCCACAGCACTACGGCGAGCGACAGGATTAGCGTGAGGAATTTGAATATCTTCATTGGTTAAAGTAATGATTTTTTACTACTTAAACCTTGCTGGTTTTGGGAAAAACAAGGGTGGTTTTTTGTTTTTGGGGTTTTAAAACTCATTCCTGCGGGTTTTCCATAGCCACTCTTTTTTGCATTTTGAACATGTTTATTATTTCTTCAGTGGTTGTGCTCTCTTCAGGGCTTTTTTCGCTTCTTATTTTTATCATTCTTGGGAATCTAAGCGCATATCCTTTTCCGCTTTCCTTTCCGCATGAGTGCAGCGGGCTCATGGTGATTTCGTCTGCAAGGACTTCTATTACGTATTTTGGCTGTACCCAGTGGTCTGGCTCAAGTTCTGATACTACTCTTGCAGGTCTTGTCTTTGTTGCGGTTTTTGAGAGGAGTTGTTCAAGTTCTGAAAGCATTTCTTCGCTCATTCCAGTCCCTATCTTT
>CAZJAE010000069.1:1477-4988 GCA_964544205.1 uncultured archaeon | reverse complement strand
CCTTGATTAATCAGGCAAGCAAGATACAAAAAAATTTAATAAAAAAAATCTTACCTTGGTTTTTTTCTTCTGCTTCTCGCCCAGCGCATCTTTAACTCGTTTGCAAGCGCTACGCGCTCCGCCTGACTCAACTGGGAAGAGATTTTAACCCCGTTCTGCCAGACGCTTGGAAGCCTTCTTCCCTTTTCAAGCTTCATTATGAGCTTTCTGTCCAGCTTTCTCTTGGTTTTGGTTGACAATCTTCCTGGCATTAAAAACACTCCTTAATGCTAAGACAACGCATATAGACTAATATTAACCTATTGTTTTTGACGCATTCCCAAAATGAAAGCGAAAGCATTTAATAGTAGAGAAACAATTCTCTTGCATGGCAAAGAAAAAAACATCAAAGCGGGCGATAAGAGCCGCTTTAAAGAAAGAAACAAAGCACGTTCAAAACAGCATGGCTTTTGAAACCAATCCAAAAAACCTTCCTTTTGGAAAAAGAGTAGAAGCATTTTTAGAACTCGCAAGGATTGGAAACTGCATAATGGCAGGAATCGCAATATTAATCGGTTTTTTTGTAGCAGGCGGTTTTGACATTGGGCTAGCCACAATCGCGGCCGTTTCAGGAATGCTCGTTTGCGCCGCGGGACAAGCAATTAATGATTATTTTGACGCAAAGATTGACGCAAAGACTTCAAAACACAGGCCGATTCCTTCAGGAAGAGTAACTCTTCACGAAGCAATGATTTTCGCAATAGGCTTATTCATAATAGGAGTAGCGCTAGCATCCCAGATTAATGTAACCGCTTTCTTCATCGCGCTAATAATGTCAATACTGCTCGCAGCATACCCGCTTTACATGAACAATGTGAAGTTCATTGGAAACGCTCTTGTAGCCCTTGGAACTGCAATGACTTTTGTTTATGGAGCATCGGCAACCGGAAACATTGCTGGACTCATAATAGCGCTCGCTTCAACAGCATTCTTCGCAAACATGGCAAGGGAAGTTACTAAAGACATTGAAGACTTGGAGAAAGACAGAGGCGCAAAGAACACGCTCCCAATAATTCTTGGAGAATTCAAAGCAAAGGGATTCGTATTCATTTACTACTACTTAGCAATCGCTGTAAGCATCTGGGTCTTCTTTGAATTCAGCTTGAACTTCGGCTATTTGCTTTTCGCAGCGCTTGGCGCAATAACATTCATTCAAGCGGCTTGGCAGTTGTTCAAAAAACACGCTAAGAAGAGCCAGAGAATGTCAAAGCTTGGAATGATAGCAAGCCTGCTTGCATTCATTATGGCTGGATTAAAGTAAAAACCAAAAAAAAAACGCCACGCGAAAAAGAGGCCAAGTCAGGGTTTTTATCCGAAAACATTTACATTTAGGAGATTTATTTATGATTAAGGCAGTTTTTTTTGACTTTGCAGGAGTATTGTCAAGAGAATACAGCATTGTGAGCGGCTATTTTATTCCTTATTACAAAAAGAGTGAAGGAGAGTTAAGAGAGCTTTACGAAAAAGGGCGAAAAGGAGAAATAGGATTTGACGAAATCACCGCAGATATTCCAAAAAAGAAAATATTCCAATACTTAGAGAAGGCAAGACTCAACAAGGGCGCTGTTGAAGCGCTTAGCGAATTAAAAAAACACTACAAGTTATTCATCGCGTCAAACCACCTCCCGGGATTTTTTGAAACAGAAGTAGAGTATTTGGGAATCAAGAGCTTTTTTGACGGTTTTTTCCCAAGCTATCGGCTCAAAACCCACAAACCGCTTGATGAGTACTACAAGAAAATCCTTGAAGAGTCAAAAATCAATCCAAAAGAAGCGGTTTTTGTCGACGATGCGCTCACAAACCTTGAAGCGGCGGCAAAAACAGGAATGAAAACAATTTGGTTCAACAACAAAAACAACGACAAGCGAAACAGCATTGACTATAAGCCTGATTATGAAGCGGCAAACTTTTTGCAAGTAGTTGAAGCAATAGAAAATATTGAACTAAAAAACGCCTAAAGCCCGGCTAAAAATTGATTGATTTAAGCGCTTTAATAATATCCTTAGGCTCGTTAACCTCTACTTTCACTCTGTCAGGCGCAAGCGCTTTGTCAAAACCCCACCCGTAATTAGTAAGAATAACTTTATCCACTCCAGCTTTTTTTGCGTCAGTATAATCAACAATCCTATCGCCAATCATTACAGCATCGCGTGGACTCAATTTGAGCTCGCTAAGGAGTTTTCTTATCTCAACATCTTTTTGAATAACTTCCCCGCTCTTGTCAGAGAGCCCGATTATGTGCGAAAAGTGGTGGTGAATCTGGTAATACACGAGCTTGTCAAGAACGTTTCGCTTATAATTCGCAGAAATAATCGCAACAATGTATTCTTTTCCAAGCGTTTCAATAACTTCGCTTATTCCTTCAAAAAGCCGCGGCTTTCGCTTAATTGATTCTTCAGCATAAATCCTGTCGGCAATGCTGTCCTCTTCGGGTTTTACTCCAATGCCCCGCCTGTACTTTGTATAACCAGAACTAAACGCTTTTGAGAACTCTTCAATCGTGGGCTCGATTTGCTTGCCAAACCTCTCGCCGATTATTTTATAGATTTCATACTGCGCTGGAAAAGAATCAACAATAACGCCGTCATAGTCAAAAATAACCAGCTTCTTTTTCTTTTCCCCAGATGAAAAAGCTTTTTTTGTCGGCGAAATAGAGCTCATCAAAACCACTGGCTTAAACTCTTCTGCCTCTCGGCTTCATCCTTCTTTTTTATGAAAGCGTCAATAGTGGATTCAACCCTGTCTTTTGAAAAATCATGCTTCTCAACCAAAAACTCCATCACTTTTCTCTTATCAGGCTCTTTTGCGTCAAGACTTTTTAATGGAACATCAACGCTCACTGGGTTTAGGAATACTTTCTCAATCTCTTTATAATCAAACTCCGGAACGTGCTTTGTTTTTTCAATAACTTCCTCAAAACTATTCGCTTCTTTGACAAGCTTTAACGCGGTTTTTGGTCCGATCCTTGGAAACTTTTCATTAAAATCAGTCCCGACAAGAAGCCCCAGCCAAATAAGCTTCGCTCTGCTTAACCCGAGCTGTTTTTCGACATTCTCAAGCGCAATGTGCTGGGGTTTTACCTCGACATAAAAATTCTTTCCAGCAACTTTCCTCTTTCCAGTTATTCCGATGTTTCTAAACAAGTGAGTCGCTCCAAAAAGCAGGCAGTCAAAATCCTGGCTGACTACTCCAAACAACTGTCCCTTTGAAACCATCACGCTTGCCTGCGCTTCGCCCTCTTCCGGAGCGTTAATTACAGGAATTCCCATGCACTCAAGAAGTTCTTTTGCTTCGCTAATCATTTCAGGCGTCATTTTTAGCGCGCGGGAGCCGAATTTCTGCGCATCTTCAAGATTTCCTTCCTGAAGAGCGCTGCTCGATTTTTTTTCAGCATCAGTCCTTACTTCCCTGCGCTTTCTAAGCGTCTCCGCTTTGAGCTTTGAAGGCGCGCCGTCAAAAACAAAAACCGGTT
>CAZJAE010000069.1:0-1467 GCA_964544205.1 uncultured archaeon | reverse complement strand
CGCCCAGTTCAATCAAATTAAGCGTGCGGTAAAACAATCCAGTCAAGTGAGAAGTAACATTCCCGTGCGAATCGGCAAGAGGAAGGCCGTCAGGACCCCTGATGCTTGCAAGAAACTGGTAAAGCATGTTGTAAGAATCAATGCCGACTTTTTTTCCTGCAAGAAAATCAAGAGAAATCTCTTCCTTTTCCACGAGTTCTGAAATATTTACTCCCATTAAAACCGCGCCTATTCATAATCATTAATACTGAAAGCATTTAACTTACTTTTCAAACGCTAAAAACCGGGCGGATAATGCAAATAACGCAAAACAAAAAGAAAATAAAACCAAAATTTCCACAATTGACGAATCAAATAATTAAAAATTCATTAATTGCGTTAAATAACGAAGTACAATAATAAATCACTAAAAAAAGTCCCTAAAACGCAATATTCTGTGCTTAAAACGCAAATTGACGCAAAACAGGCAATTGGATATGTTTATATACTTCCTGCGCCACAAATAGTCTCTACCCGGAAAATTTAGAATTAGGTAAGCAGGTGAGCCTACTTAATTCCCGACAGAATGAAGATTCTGTCAATCCAAAAACATAACTCTCTTGTGGTCTTGGCAAATTTGCCAAGGCCAAATCCCATCAATCCCCTGACAATTGTCCGCAAATTTTTCTAATTAGAATCAGATTTTTTCGGCAATAATCGTAGTCGTCCTAATAGTGTTCCAAAAACCAAGACGCGATTTTGTCGGGCGAAGCGTCCTGTCAAAATCAAAATGAAGAATCCTAAGCTTTTTGTGAGAAGAAAAAATTTTCAAGGCATCAACCTTCACAACCTCGCCCACGTCCCCAATCTCATTGCAGTACTTAAGAATAATTACCCCGCCCGGCTTTACCCAGCTGATTAAACCCTCAATTGCTCTCACTTGGTCTTTTTTATGAATCACTTCAATAAGCCCCGAGCTCAAAACAAGGTCATACTTTCTTCTCTGAGCACAAACATCAACAAAATCAGCTTTTTCAGCATTTACTTTCACATTCTCAATTTTTGCGTACTCAATAATTCTATTAATCCCAGACTGGCTGATTTCAATCGCGCTTGTCTTATAGCCGAGCTTCGCAAGAGGAACAGCATACCTTCCGTTTCCTGAACCCACATCAATTGCAGTTATCTGCGACTTGTTGTTCTTCAAGATTTTTGCATAAGAAATAAGCGTTTGAGTCGGAGCCCCAAAAGAATGGCGGGAATCTTTCCAAAAATCGTCCCACCAGGACTCTTCATACATTTCGTTTTTATGCGCTCCAA
The DNA here is from genome assembly GCA_964544205.1 of uncultured archaeon. Taxonomy (GTDB): domain Archaea; phylum Iainarchaeota; class Iainarchaeia; order Iainarchaeales; family JAAZKV01; genus JAAZKV01. The sequence continues at coordinate 168 of CAZJAE010000069.1, read as the reverse complement.
TCTGTTTCATCAATTACCAGCTTCAATAAATACACTGCCGCCGGGTCATAAACCAGCGACTATTACACTAACACTATGCTATCATAGTAACGTACGGTATCATATTTAATAAAAGCGCTGCGAGGAGTATCCAAACAAAAAGCCTCCCAATGAAAATCCGGGTTTCTT
>CAZJAE010000068.1:0-5041 GCA_964544205.1 uncultured archaeon | reverse complement strand
AGACAAAAATAACCTGGGCGCCGATTCCTGTTGAAAAAGTGAACGTAAAGTACGCGCTTGAAGGATCAATATTAATTGCGCAACCCATAATCCAGCAAAAAGACGACACTAATTACATCCTAATCCTGTTAATGCTAGCGCTTGTAGTATTCATACTTTTGATAATCAACTTCCGCTCAAAAAAAGCGCCTCTTCAAAGCGTTCAAGGAGAGGTTCCTCTTGAAACCCAGTTGAAAGAAATGAAGGACAAGATAAAGAACCTCGAACAGATGTACATGAAGAGAATGATTGATGAAACAACTTACCGCCACTTAAACGAACAGTACCAGGTCCAGTTGAATGAAACAGTTGTAAAGATAAAGAACTCAAAAGAAGAAAAAAAGTGACTCTAATTTTAAGCAGTTCTTTTCAAACAACTTTAATTAATTTTGGTTTCATTTAATTTTGGTTCTTCGTTGCAACAGGCCTTATTTTCCCAAAATCAGCAATCCACACTTCAACTGCGCCGCTCTTTACGTTCCTTCCAATGAGGTAAGTGTCTTCGCCAGTAGCATATCCTTGTTTTTCAAGAATCTTATCCATTCTCTCAATTTCCTTATAAATAACAGTTTCTTCCGCGCGGGTGACTTCATACTTTGGAAACCGTACTCTATTCACTACTCTAAAAGGAGGCCAACCCACAAGCTTTTCAGGCGCCCTAACCTCGTGTTTTATCTTAGTCAAGACAAGCGACTTTGCGCCGTTCTCATTTGTCCTTAACCTTATAGTGGGCAGAATCCTTAATCCGAGTTTCTTTTCCCTATTAAGCGTGGAAATTGTTTTCATTAGTGCAAATTGCTTCTCCGCGCTCCCAAAATTAGGCAATTCAGGGCGTCTTTTTGACGCGCCCGCGTCAAATACTTTCTCCGCAAGCGTTACTCCCCTCTTCTTTCCATTGCGCTCAACTCTTACGCGCACAGAAAAAACTTCCCCTTCAGCTCCAAAGCCAAGTGGCTTTCCTTTTTCAAATGAGAATGGCTTGATGGGTTTTTTTCCTCCAATTAGGGGTTTGTGATGCATTCAAGTATGTTTATTTGGAAGTGGTATAAATAAGTGCTCTTGTCCCATAAATAGTGTTTTTGGTTATGGGTTGTTTTTATTATTAAAAAATTCCTCAACTTCCTTCGCAGGTTCCTTTGTGTGCTTTGCGGTAAAATCCTTTGGAAAGAACTTCTTATACCTGTCCTCGCCAAACCTCTCGTCAAGAAAAACGCACACTCCCCTGTCAGTCTCGGTTCTAATAACCCTCCCCGCCGCCTGCATTGCCTTATTTATCGCCGGGGCATTGTAAGCATAATCCCAGCCTTTTCGAAACTTCTTCTCGCAGTAATTAATGAGCGCGTTTGAGTAAATATTCATTTTAGCAAAAGGCACTCCAACAATTATTGCGCAGCTAAGATAATCCCCAGGAAAATCAAGCCCTTCAGAAATACTCCCTCCGCTCACCGCTAGGAGCACTCCCCCAAATCCAGAACCAAGGTTCTTGAACTTATTCACAAGCCTCGTCTTCTCATCCTGCGTCATTTCCCTCTCCTGCTTCAACACCTGTCTTCTCGTCTTCAACAGCCCCGCTATTGAATACATTAACTCAAACGAAGGAAAAAACACGATAGTGTTTCCTGGAACCTTTGAAACAATCTTATCAATCTCAAGAGCAATATCCGCGTATTGCGTAGCGCTCCGCGCAGTATACTTAGTAGTAGTTTTTGTTGCAATTAAGTTAAGCCGATTCTCTTTTGGAAAAGGGCTCTTATACTCTTTTAGAACGACTTTTGCAGCTTCTCCGCCCGCCCCGCTAACTTCGCTATTTCTCAACTCAAGCGCGCTAGTTACTCCAAGCGGATTGTCCTTTGACGAGGGCTTTGAGTTAAGAGAAGTTACTCCAAAAACATCCGAAAACATTTCAAGCGGAAGAAGCGTTCCGGACATGAGAACCGCCGAGTGCACCTGCGAGAGCACATTATACGTCATATCAGCGGGATCAAGCGGCTGAACCGTAATAGTAAGAGAGCCTTTTCGTTCCACTACAAAAAGCGTGTGCTCCTTTTCGCTGTGAACATCATGCAAAAACTCTTCCACAGAGAGAAGGTAACAATTCTCCGTCTTGTTCTTAGTCATGAACTTATTAGCGCTCTCGCTGATTTTTTCCCTGTCAGTAAGCCCTATTCTTTTCAAAAAAACCAAGTCGTTAGCGTCAAGCACAGCCTCGTTTTTCTCAAGAGAGAGCTTTTTTCCAAGATTAACAATATCCTTTCCAACATCCCTAAGCAAGAACTCTGTCTCAAAATCCCCCACATTCTTTGCTTCCTTCTCCGCCTTCTCCACAGCATTAACATCAATGCTTGTCGTCATCATGTCCCTAATCCTTTCAGGCATGTTGTGCGCCTCGTCCACTACAAGAACAATATCTTCAAGGGCAAGCTCGCTCGGACTCAAAATCCCTTCCCTGATTTCAGGGTGAAACAAGTGCGAATAGTCCCCAATTATTAGATTCGCGCCCTTAATCATTTCAAGCGTAATCTCGTAAGGACAAAGTCCCTTGAATTGGCACTGCTCCTTCATGTAAAGATAAGAATTGTTATACGCATGGACAATATCTCTCTTCCTGCGGTAAGCAATCGCTTTTTGTTTCGGAGAAAAACCCTTAGTGTTATTGTAATAACTGCACGCCTTGTCCTTCTTTCGCTTAGCGCAAGCCTCGTAAAAACCGGCTCCAACGCGCGAAATGAACGGCTCAACGCACATCTGTTTCCTTCCAACCAAATCCACCGTCTTGACTCCAAGCTGGAACTTTTTATTCATCAAATTAGCCGTTTCAAGAACGATTTCATGCTGGGAGATTTTAGGGGTGAGGAAAAAGACTTTTTTCCCGTTCTCAATAGCATAACTTAAGGCAGGCGCAAGAGTCGAGACAGTCTTCCCAAGACCCGTAGGAGCATGAGCCAAAAATATTTTCTCCTTAGAAACAGCTTCTGCAACATCCGCCACAAGCTTTTGCTGTTCCTCCCTCACCTTCTCATAAGGAAAATAAACTTTCATGCCAAAGACAAAAAGCAGGGCGAGTTTTTAAGGGTTGCTGGAGCAGAGTGCCGGTTTTCCAACGCGTTTGACGGCTATTTCTTGGCGCGCTTCTTGTCATAGTACTCTACAAGGTCCCAAGAACTCCAAGGAAGACAGTCTTTTTTTTCAATTCCAATCTTTTTTGCTACCGCATAAACTTCTTTTGCGCTTGGAGATTCTATCTCCAAAAAACACGGCACGTATTTGAATTTTCCCAAGTACTCTTCAATCTCCACATGGCTTTTTCCAATAGCCCAGCTCGTCCTGTGCTTATCCATTCCGCCTATCTGGACAAGCCCCGCTTCCATAAGCACTTCTTTCATTCCGTCAAAACTCCCAATCTCAAACTCTGTTTCCTTCGCAGTCTTGACTTTAGCGCTTTTCTTCTTAGCGTGCTTGTGCGTGAGAATGCACTTAACTTCCCCGTTATCAGCAGTCATCTTTCTAAGCCGCAGTATCTGCCCGCTTTTCTTGAGTCTCTTGTCCGGAAAATCCATTATAATAGCCTCAATTTTTCCAGAAAATGCTTTTTTTGCGCCAAGAGATTTAAGCTTCTTCTCAATCCCAGCCTTGTTTACTTCAATTACTTTAACTTCAATTTCTTCCACAAAACGCACCCTGCTTTTCAATCAAAAGTAATGTTCAATTAAGCTTTAATATTTCCTTTTCATACTTTTTGCATGATACGCACGGCAAGCGGTTTTGATTTTCTTTCAAACCCAGTTGGGAGCACAAAAAAAGCTCTTTTCAATCTCCCAAACGACCCTTCAGCAATAATAATTGTCCTCTCAAACATTCTTTTCATAATAGTGGCTGTGCTTCAAAACGTTTCTCTTCAAGAAGTATGGATAGTTTACTGGTGCCAGAGCATAATAATAGGATTCTTTGCCGTCTTTAGAATGCTTACTTACAAACTCAATCCCCACCCGGCTGTGAAAGTAATTCTTGCCGAATCTCCAATGCCCAAAAAAGGGCTTGTGGAAATGGGCATGCAGACAACCGCGCGCATATTCACCGCCGGTTTTTTTATCTTTCACTACGGTTTCTTTCACGTAGTTTATCTGGTTTTCATAGGCTTTTCATTCATTTCTTCTTCATTTATGGGGGTATTCACAGCTCCTGGTTCATTTGTTGATGCCGCCGGAGCAGCCCAGCTGCCAGGTCCGAATATACTCTTAATATTTTTAGGCGCCTTGATATTCTTCATTGCGCACTTAATATCTTTTATCCTAAATTTCGCAAAAGATAACCAGAAAAGCTGGGACTTGGGCGAGTTAATGTTCGCGCCTTACTCGCGAATAGTTCCAATGCACATTTCAATAATCGCCGGGGGTTTTATTGTAATGTTCCTTGGAGTGCCAATGACTATGATGTTTGGCTCCGGGGGCTCAAGGGCCGTTGAGGTTTTGATAATTGTTTTCTTCCTCGGATTAAAAGTGGTTCTGGATTTGACTTCGCACGACTCCGCGCACAGCTCAGAACACAATATTTAAACAACAAAAGCGTAATTGTATTAAATAGATTATTAACTAAAGGAAAGCAATTTTGAAACGTGGTTAAATAATGGCTAACAATCCGACGAGAAGAAGCGTGCATAAATCAATAACCCGCCCGCTACCTGTTTCAATGCCTAAAGCCGAGAAAATCGCGGCTCTTAGGGCTCGAATGAAAACAGCTCAGGAACTCGCAAAGTCTCCAAGACCGCTTCCTCCAAAAAAAATTATTGCAGCGCTCGCCGCGAGGGGAAAACTTGGAGTTAGTTTTGCAGACAGGCGGATAAGCGACGTGATGAGAATCGCGGAAGGAAACAAACCTTACAAGGGAGTGGCTAAAGCTCTTGTAAAGATTTGGAAGTGGCAGAGGGATGGAAGAAACGAAGTCCTTCTTGAAGATCACAGAATACTCGTTCAAATAGCAAACAAATTAAGAAAAGCCGAGCGTC
>CAZJAE010000067.1:0-5044 GCA_964544205.1 uncultured archaeon | reverse complement strand
GGTAAAAGAAACAAACGAGAGAATTTCCACTCACTCGTAAAAATGGGTTGGAAGTAAACTCCCACAACACGAAAAATGATTTTTTCACTACCTCAAACCGAAAAAGGAACCGCTCAATAATAGCCGAAAAGCTTGGGGCTGGTTTGGAAGGCAAGCCAAACCAGACTTTGGGGTTGGGCGGTCCTTTTTACACTTATTTTTTAATTTTTCAACTGCTCCCTGCGAAAGCTCTGCAATAAATATATAAACAACCAAAACCAACTATGGCAAGATACGCATGAGGCGAAGAACAATACAAATATCAAAAATGGCCGAAAAAGTCCTTAGACGAACCGGCTCAAAAAAGGCGCATTCAAAAGCAGAAGTCGGAAAACTAAGAAGAAACCTATACAAAGAAATATCCCCCCACCTTGGAGAAATGGTTAAATCACTAGACCACTTAGAACACCATGTAAGGAGCGTTGACGCATTCAAAACCGAACACGCAAAACTTCCGCCGCTCTTCGGATACCTCGCGCTAAGCGTCAAAAAAGCCGAAGTGGAAGAAAAACTAAGAAACGCGACGCACAAAAAAGGCGCATTCAGCCCTGCGGCGGCCGCGCTTGAAGACGGAACGCTCGCATACTGGAAACTTGGGCTTAACAACATGTGGGCTAACAGGTTTGGGAAATACAAAAGCGTGGCATTTGAAGCAAAAAGAGCAATATTTTACGATTTAAGACGCGCAGGAAAACCAGCTGGCGAAGCAAGAATACTTGCCGAACAATTCGCGCTTGAAGCAGGGGAAAAAATGAGGTTCTTTACAAAAATGTTCCACACAACCGACGCAAGATACCAAGTCCTCAAATTCTCTTCAAACTACTTAGCAATGTGGGAAAAAGAAATCCTCGAAATAGGCAAAAAAACCAAACTATCAGCCTCAGACATAATGACAGTAGCGGTTAACGCCGAAAAAATAAGGCAAGTGAATTTAGAACTTGAAAAAATAAGCGCAAGGCGAAAAATGCCCAGAAAATAAAACCCCTTTAAAAAAAACCCAAAACAGTCTCTAATATAATCTGTGTGTATCACAATAATAGTTAATTGGGTTAATTACCGGCAGGGGTTATAAATGGCGATTTTTGTCAAAAAAATAATTGAAGAAAACAGGCTCGGAGTGGAAGAAAGCGAGGATGTAATATCCGACTGCGACACGCTCCCGACAGTAAAAGACGCAATTGAAAGACTTAACGGGGACAACAAAACAGCTGTCGTGCTTGAAAAAGACGAAAAGAACTACATGATTGTAGGCGGGGGAAACAACGGCAAGTATGTTGTTTACGCAGAGCTCAGAGGAAAAATGTACCTCATGGCTAACAAGTTCCCAATCCCAAGAGGACCGACAGAACTCAACGTCGGCGGAAAAACAACGCCCTACGAGTCAAAGTACTGCATGGGGATTGAAATGGTTTTAGAAGCTGCAAAACACTACGCCGACCGCGGAACGCTTGCGCAGACATTCAACTGGGAAGTCAAGTAACAAAAGACTTGATTTCCATTAACTCTTTTTGCTAAAATAAGGGATTAGGTTCTCCCGATATTTTTTTGGAGACTCAAACGACTCGGCGAGTTTTAAGTACTCTTCCTTGACTTCGCTGATTAAAGGAATCTTCTTTGGAGGAGAGTTAAAGCCAAGCCCGTTTTTTAAAACATCAAAAACCGCAGGATTAATCATGGCGCTCCGTCCAATCATTACCCCGCTCACGCCCATTCCTCTAAGCTTCTCAACCTTCTTTACCGAAGAAATTCCCCCGTTGGCAATGATTTTTGAGCCCCTCTCTTTAGCAGCATCCACGCACTCGGGATAAATTGAATCATCCGCGGGCTCGATGCTCTTCTGCTCCGCGGTTTTAGCATGAACCACAAAAAAATCAGCATCAACCTCGCGAATCGAATTAAGAAAAACCTTGTGGCTCTTCTCATACGCGTTTGTCCCAAGCCTAATCTTTACAGAAACCGGGTGATTGTATTTTCGAACAATGGAAACAAGTTTTTGGGTTTTTGAAACCCTCTTAACCATGGCAGAGCCCCTGCCTTGCGAAATAACGTCCCTGCTTGGACAGCTCAAATTAAGATTAAAACCCATAAAACCCTCAAAAGGCTCAAAATTCGTAAGGAACTTTTCAAGAGGGGCTTCTGTTCCAACAAGGAGCTGAATCTGAACAGGAGTATTATCACTGATTTTGATTTTCGCAAGCGTAGGCTTATTCCTCCGAACAAAACCCTCCACCCTTGCCATTTCAGTAAAAGTCAAATCCGCTCCATGCCTATAACAAAGCGTCCGCATAGCGTTGTCAGAATAATCCTCAAGAGGAGCAAGCATGAAAGAAAACATAAAATTCTTGTGCTTGGAAGAAAATATAAAGGAGTTTTGCAGCAATCTAACTAACAGCATTATAACAGCGCTAAAAATGCATGAATGTTTGACTGAATGTGATTTTAATGGGAAGAACGCTTGACAAAACAAAACTATTAGTCCGCATGGCAAGCGAAGCCCAAAAAGACTGGCTCTTCACAAACCAAAACAAGTTCGCAGTGCCGTACAGAGTTCCAAAAAGCGAAGTTAGAAAAGAATGGCCCTGCTTTGTGCTCTTGAAAGGAAAAGAAATAATCGGTTACAGGAGTTTTGAATTTTACGACCAGGGCGGACGAACCCATGCATGGGTGGGAAGCACTTCGCTGGCAAAAGGATATGAAGGACAGGGACTCGGACCATTTCTCTTCGGAAAAGCAAACGCATTCCTCCACGCAAAAAAGTTTGACGAAGTGAGAACGTGGGCGCACGACGTCAGGGCAAAAAAATTCTGGACAAGAGAAGGCTATACGCGGATAAAAGGCGCCCCGCTTGAAGCTCCAGGAAACACTAACCTAATACTTGACTTAAAAAAACAAAGAGAAACCGCTGCGAAAAAAAGACTCTTAAGAAGAGGTGCAAGATAAAAAATAATTCCTGAATACATTCTTTATTGATTTGAAACTAATTTGTAGTTTGAATACTGCTTAATTGAATACTGACATTTAGGGTTATTTCTTTCCCTCTTTAGCCTTGTGCCTCTTTATTGCTTCAGTTACGAAAAACAGCTTCTCAAAGGAAAACTCTTTCTCAAACTTGTGCCTCTCAAGCTCTTTAAGAATGTCCTCGTCCTTCAAATCGCCGGTATTTAATTCGTCGCAAATGCTTTTCTTTAAAACTCCCCAGTCGCTGATTGCGCAAACCTCGTTATTTTCAGTATTGCTCATCAAGAACATGAGCCTCTTTGCGAAAGCTTCAATTGGCGTGAGTTTAATCACAATTTTAGGAGCTTCCTTTTCCTCCCTCCACCTGCTCAAGCCAAAATCTTCAGGGTAAGAGAATTTTCTCGCAAGCTGTTTAGTCAGGAAAATATCCTTTCCTATAGTTAGGAAGAATTTCTTCTCATCGCTTGAAACATTCTTCGCAAGGTCGGAGAGGTCAAGCTCGTCAAGGAAAAGCGACTGGAGGTCAAAAAAAGTCTTTGCAATCCTGTTCATTCCGGTTATTCTCTCCTTCACCGCGCCGGCATCTGAAGAATGAGCCTTTGCATTAGACTCAAGAAGCTTTTTTGCGGACTTTAAAGAAGCAAGCGCTTTTGATAGTTCCTTTGACTTGGAGCAAAAATCATTAAGCTCCGCATTAATCGCGCGCCTAAGCATGTCCTGTTCTGAAAGAGAAAGCGACGAGTCTTCCTTAGCAATCCTCTCAAGCTCTCCGCCGTACTTGATTTTTGTGATTATTTTTCTTTTCAAAGCCTCTTTTACGAAAAGCTTTGTTCCCTCAAAATCAGTGAACTTCTTTCCTGCAAACTTTTTCTGAATCTCAAGAACGCTCTCAAGATTTGATTCAAGCATATTCGCCGAAGAAAGCATAAGCGAGTGATTCTTTGACAACTCGTTTCTAAGCGGAGTAAAATCAATCTCAACAGGCGCTTTTGGAGCATCATCTCCTTTTTTGTCCTTGCTGTTGAGAACTTCGCCAATTTTCTTCTTAGGCGCTTTTGCGGCATTCTTTGCTTCTTCTAACTGGTCAGCGTAAAACTTTCTCCAATCCTTTAAGTTCTCCGGATAAACCCTCTTAAAGAACCTCATAATAGAGTCAAGGTCGTGCGGGATTTTAATCCTCTTAATATCCTCGTTTCTCTCATAAGCCGCTCCCTGAATCAAGAGCTCCGAAAGCGAGCCTTTCTCTTCCTTAAGCGACGCCCTGTCAACAAAATAAAGATCCCCGTTCTCGTCAGCAATCTTAATCACTGACTTAAAATAATTCGGTTCAATCTTTTCATCCGTCAAGAGGCGGGTAATAAGCTCGGAAGGAACGTAATAGTAAAGAACGGCTTTCTTGTGGTCCTTATACGCCCTTAACAGCCTCCCAACCTTCTGCACAAAAGAAGTCGGATTGTAAATAGGCGACGCGATTATTCCGTGCGAAGCGTAGGGAAAATCAATCCCTTCGCCAAGCGTCCCAACAGAAATTAGAATGTTAAACTTTCCTTCAGCAAACTGCCTCTTTAAATCGTTGAAATTATTTTTAGTATTATAATTCTCAGACTTTGAGTGATAAGATTTTGAAACCTTTTCGCTGAATTTTTCCGCAAGCATCTGGTTCAGCAAATCAGCCTTCTTTATCCTGTTAACAAAAACAAGCGTCTGGAGACTATCAGCTTTGCCGATATTAAACTGCTCTTCAAGAAGCCTCTGAATCCCGATAAAATCAACATTCTTAGAAGTGAAAACATCAGGCTCTTCGTCAGGATGATCAGCCTGATTCTTCTGGTGCTTGATGAATTCTTTGTGCTCAAGCTCAATCTCCTCATCAGGGAGGAAATCATCATAAGCGCTCTCAACCAAATCAACAGTCGCGTCCTTCTCATTCTGAATTTTTTTGAACAACTGCTTATTTACAGAGTAAAAAACAATCTTAATAACGGGGTCAAGAATAATCTTGTCAGTAAGAGCCTGTGAGAATGAGTAAGAATAAACAATCCCTCCA
>CAZJAE010000066.1:4038-5057 GCA_964544205.1 uncultured archaeon | reverse complement strand
GTTATCTTCGCGCTAAAAGCGCTCGATAACCCGAGCAAAACTAAGCAAAGACTGGAAACAGGTTGAGCTCCGGGTTCAATTCCCGGCAGCTGCATTGAGCCGTCACGCCGGCTCGCGGGCGAGTGCCTTCGGCGAGCTTCGCAGGGCTCAAAAAAGTGAACTGGTTATGATACTCGTAAGCGCATGCCTTGCAGGATACAAATGCAACTACAAAGGCGGAAACGCCCCGGCAAAACACGTAATTGAACTAATTAAAGAAGGCAAAGCAATACCAATATGCCCCGAGCAGCTCGCAGGGTTTGGAATACCAAGGCTGGACGCTGAAATAAAAGGCGACAAGGTTTACGAAATAGGGGGAAGAGACATAACAGAAATGTTTGACAAAGGAGCGCAGGAAGTCCTGCGAATAGCAAAACAATACGATTGCAGAGCCGCAATATTAAAAGCCCGCTCACCCTCATGCGGATGCGGGACAATACTCGATGGCACGTTTGAAGGAAAATACATAAACGGAGACGGGTGGACGACAAGACTATTGAAAAAGAACGGAATAAAAGTATACAGCGACGAAGAAAACCCTTACATAAAAAAAGAAGCGCCGTACAAAGGCACAATAATAGAAGAAAGCCTTGAAGATACCAAAGTCCTCAAGAAACTGACAATAACCAAAACCAAAGTAGAACAAGTAGTTGAAAAGCACAAAACCCCTTGGATAAAAAAATGGACTCTCCACTCTGTAGAAATAGACGCGGATAAAGCCGAGCGAATCGCAGACAGGATAAGCGAAGCACTGGACTCAAAACACAGCTGGTACGCGGATTTCAAAAACGAGACACACCACTACATCATATTCAAAAACAGGGTATTTTACATTGACAAGACAAACAAGGAACAATACAATGAAGCAAAAAATTATGGAATTGCTCTTGGAATACCACCCTACCAAGTGGATTTTCACCCGGAAATAAAAAAGTGGAAACGCTGAAATTAAACTTTCTATTTATTTTATACCCGCCAAG
>CAZJAE010000066.1:0-4028 GCA_964544205.1 uncultured archaeon | reverse complement strand
CGCAGTGTTAACGTTTCTAACAGTCATAAATTTATACAATTTACAGCCGATTATTTTGTTCAGCCTGCTTTTATTGTAATTATCTCTCTTTACGTTCAGCAAAATCGCTCCCTTAACATACTTGACAGACAAATACTCGAGTTTCACTGGAAGCTCATCAACGGTTTTCTTTGAATCAGCCTCTTTAAACAAATAAATCACGTCCGATTTTTGCAAAGAGTCATTCTGCCAGGCGCTTGGAATGGCATCTGCAATTGCCTTCATCTCACTGATAGTCTTTACAAGAACCGCAACATCGAACCCAAAATCTTTTTTCATTTGGCTTTCAAGTTTTTTTTGAAGAACATCAACAGTCTCTTCAGACTCAAACAACACATTGCCTGAATTTATGTAAGTGGAAACGTTAGTATTTCCAAGCGACTCAAATAATTCCTTAAGCCGCTTCATTTCAATCTTTTTTCCGCCGCCAACATTAATTCCCCTAAGAAGCGCAGCGTATTTCATAACCACAATATGCAATCAAGGTTTTAATAAACCAAACCCCAAAAAAATAAATCGGCAACTTTTTAATCAATAAAACGCATTAACAATCATGCGCAAAACATCAAAAACCGCACTCATTTTGGCATTCATCCTAATTACGGCAATACTCTCGGGCTGCACGCAAAGCGCCCAGCAAGGCGATTCACAGAGCCAAAACTCAAACACTTCAATGTACTGCGGAAACGGATTCTGCCAAAAAGGATTCCCAGCCGGAGAAACTATTGAAAACTGCCCACAGGACTGCTCGGAAGAACAACAAACAGACCAAAACTACTGGAAAGTAAAAGAAGATCTTCAAAATCAAAAAGACGACATGAATGCCGGAAACTAAAACTTCAAATATTAGAGAAGTGTGGAAGCAAGACCAACGCTCGCGACAATCGTGATAAACGCTCCCGCCCACTGGTGGCGCTGAATCTTTTCATGATTAATCGCAACCGCGAGAAAAATCGCAATCGCAGGATAACTCTCAGTAATCGCAGTAATAATCCCAAGATTATAAGAAGAAACTGAGAAAGCGTAAAAAAGCCAGGCAAAAGTATCAGCAATCCCGGTCCCAATAACAAGCCACTTAACAGCCCCCGCGCGCTTGAATGTTTTCAAAAGCATTCCTTTCTGGGCAAGAATAACAAAACACACAACCGCAATAACCACCCACGGGACCCAAATAGCCATTAAAGGCGAAATCTCCCTCGCTGAAAAGCCGGTTAAAGCATTAATCGCGCCCATGCCGACAGCGGCTGCAAGAGCAAGAACCACGCCCTTCTCAAGGCGCTTAAACACATTAAAATTCTTCAAGTGCTTAGTCTCGACAGCCATCAAAATTATTCCAAAGAAAATAGGAACAATCAACAACAACTGGAAAAGAGAAACAACCTCTCCAAAGAGCAGAAAAGCAAGGACAATCGTAATCGGGAGCTCAAGCTCGATTATCACCTCGACAACTGAAAGCTTGCCCTGACGCAAAGCCTCAAAATCAAAAACAGCCCCTATAAAAGTAATGACTCCAAGAAGCAAAAGCACGAGAATATTTTGAAGAGAAAAAATAAGATGAACCTGGGTGAAAATAAACGGCGCAAGACCAATTGCGCCAATCAAACCAATAAACGCAAGCGATTCAAGATCGCCGATTCTTCTGACACTTTTTTGAATGAGAAAATCCCCTACCCCCCAGCAAATCATAGCGCCAAAAGCTGCGAGGAGAAAAAACTCGATTTCCATCCGAATAGATACTATTTGAGCGTATAAATAGCTTTTGGGAGGGCAGGAACTTATATAAATCAGGACAAAAGAAAATTGATTATGAAGCCCAGTTTCAAGACAAAAGCCAAAATAGCTCTAATCCCCATAAAAGCGATTGCTACTACTGCAAGGATGAGAAAACACCCGCCACTGTCAGGAAAACCAAGGTCAAAAATATTCTCAAAAAGCGCATTCCTATTTGAAGTATGGAAAGCAGCAAGCGAGAGAAGCAAAATAAAAAAAGAATCATTCCTCGCGACAGAAGCCCTCAACGACTACGTTCTGGCAGTGGATGATTTAATAGACAGAATGGACCACCCCGACCTCAAAAGAGACTACCTCGCGTACAAAAAATACCTTCCTGCAAGAAAAAGCATAAGCGGTTTTGTAAGACAGGTAAAAAAAATGCCACTGACAAGAGAAGAAAAGCGAGAAATATACAAGACGACAGGAAAATACAGAAGAGAAGCATTTTCTACACTGCAGGAATTCTACACAAAACCAAAACCAACCTTAAAAGAAATACTCGAAATGAAGGAAAAAACCACCGGCGGAATGGGCACGGCATTTGTATCAGTCCTAAATATTCTTGAAAGAGTCCCAAAAGAAAAAAGAAGCGCGGTGGAAAAAGCATTCAGCGAAGTATTCATGGCTGCGCAAGTAGCCGACGATATGTGCGACATTCATTCAGACTACGCTCAGCGCGTCCCAAACATAGCAATAGGAGTCCTCCAAAAACACCCGCAGGAATTTGGCGCGGCAATGAAAATGCAAAGAGTCAGTTTTAACGCGTTCAAACAAGCCTGCCCCAACACTTTCAAAGAATTAATAGAAATATACAATCACTACACTGCAAGAATCCCGCAAAACTCGCAAAGCACGCACCTAATGACAACATTCTCAAACCTCTTTCTAAAACTACTCACACTAACAGCGCGAAAAGCCTCCAAAACGGCTTAAAGACGCAATATAACGAGTCCTTTTTTCGGGGACAAACCAAGCTTTTTAAAGCTTTCACAAAGCAAGTTATTAATTAAGCTTGGTGAAGGAAAGCTATGTTTGCTTAAGTTTACAGGCTGTTTATTTGATATTGGTGAGCGGAAATGGGAATAAGACCGGCAAAGTGCTATAGAAGTTCAAGAAACAAACGAAGACTAAAAAGCGGAGCAAGAGGACACGCAAGAAAACTAGGCCAGCAGAGAGCATACACAAGAATCGCAATAAACGTTCCCGACAGAAACTATATCGGAGCAGCGCCGCAACTAAAAACAAGACAATTCAACATGGGAAACCCAATACTAAAATACGACACAGTAGCAGACCTCGTTGTTGAAGAATCACTTGACATTAGAGACAACGCAATCGAAAGCGTAAGATCAACAGTGAATAGAAAACTTGTAAAAGACCTTGGAAAAGACGCTTACTTCATGAAAGTAAGAGTATACCCGAGCCACTTAATGAGAGAAAACAAACAGGCGCAGGGAGCAGGAGCAGATCGTGTATCCCAAGGAATGACACTAGCATTTGGAATACCAATCGGAAGAGCTGCAAGAGTGAGAGAAGGACAAGCAATCTTCAGCGTGCTATGCATGAAAGAACAAAAAGACATAGTAAAAGCTGCTCTACACAGAGCAAAAGCAAAATTCCCGTGCAAAGTACACGTAGAATTCCACAATGACATTAAAAGCCTAGGAACACTGCCGTCAAAAGCAATTGAAGAAATAATTGTAGAGACAAAGAAAGCAGAAGCAGTTCCAGGAGCAGAAGGAACAGCACCGGCTGCAGAAGCAGGAAAGCCTGGCGCACCAGCAACAGGAGCGGCAGGGGCAGCAGCAAAGCCGGGAGCAGCAGCTCCAGGCGCAAAACCGGACGCAAAAGCTCCGGCTGGAAAGAAGTAAAAACTATTTATCTCTTGAGGAATGCGGTCAAACGCATTGCCTCAACAATTTTCTTAAACAAACCAAAGAAAACTCTTCACGCACGCGCAATTCTGCCAAAAATCCTAATAAAACCAGATTCGCCAAAGAGACAAGGGCAAACGCTTTTAACCCCTAAAGGCATCTATGTAATATCCAGCAAACTGGCGCAAATATAGGTGATGCTAATGAAGAATATCCTTTGGTTTAGAGAAATAAACATGCAAAACGTCGCAGAAGTGGGCGGAAAAGGAGCATCGCTTGGAGAAATGGAGAACAACAACTTCCCAGTGCCGACAGGATTTGTAGTAACAAGCGGAGCATACT
>CAZJAE010000065.1:3563-5060 GCA_964544205.1 uncultured archaeon | reverse complement strand
GGATTCTCAGGCGTATAACAAAAAGAAAAAAAGAAACCCGCAAAACCGTTAAAAAAACAAAAAAGCGCTTAAAATCAAGATAACTCTGAATAAAACCGGTTTTGCGCAAAGCGCCCCAATAGGTTTAAATACTAGCCAGATATTATTCTGTCAATAAAACTTAAGGGAGGTAGTAAAAATGATTGCAAAGAAAGGACAGGGAACAATCGAATACTTAGTAATCATAGCGATTGTAATAGTAATTGCTTTGGTTGTTGTTGGATTGTTGCTACAGATACTACAGAACAGCGGCGGCGCAGGAGATTCAGCAGCGAAAGCTACATGGAAATCAGGCTCACCGTGGGGAATTAGCGACTGGGCATACGGCTCGGACGGTAACCTAACTTTAGTACTTGTAAACAACTCAAGCGACACACTCGAGCTGAACAACGTTGCAATAACTGGCGGAACATTCCAATCAGCATCAGTAAGAACAGTTGCGCCAAGCGGAGGACAGTCAATAGTTAAAGTAGCTGTAACTTGCACAAGCGGCACAAAAGCAGCTTTCAAGAAAACAGACGTATCAATTGACTATAACTCGCCTACAATTGACAACAAAACACAGCCAGGAGCAGCAGACATAGTAGTAAGCTGCCCATAAAAACCTCCATTTTGTATTGAAGAAGAGCAAATGCTCTTCTTTCAATTTCTTTTTTTAAACAACAAGCCTTCTGAAAAGAAGCTCTAAATGCGTGCGCAAGAAGCACCTCAAAAGCAATAGAAAAGAAAGCCCTTGAAGACAAAACAAAAAAAGAATTAAATCCCCGCAAATCAATTTTTGAAAATGACTGCAAAGACTAGCTGTAAATTTGAAGCATTGAATTTGAATCAAGCCTTGAATCGCTTATCCTAATCAAAGCATTCCACTCTATGGGAACAATTTTAGAACCAAGTCCGAAAACAAAAGAATAATCAATCTTTTCAGAACTGTCAGTTGATAATCCAAGCGAAGAATCCCGCCCATTAAAAGCCTCTCCAAAAGAAACACTCATGCTTGACCCGTCTGTAAATACAAGAACAAGCGAAGAAGAAGAATTCAAGTCAAGCCCCTGGGCAATAGAGAAAGAATTAGAGTCGCCGGCAAACCTAAAACTCACCTGCGAATCCCCAAGAACAGGACCTTCGCTCCATGAATAATAATTCAAGTCCTTTGAAGCAGAGACGTTCAAATCAATGAAAGAAACTTCCGAATAACCGCTCTTTGGCGAAAACAAAACCGATTTTGAAGCGTAATTATAATCAAAAACATAATCGCTGCCGGCATTAATCTCCGCAGAGCCGTCAGAGAGACTCGAAAAATCCGCGCTCTCAACCCATGAGTTGAGCGAAAAAACATCATTTGTCAAAAAATCCGAATAACTTGACAACAAAGAAGGGTAATTCTCCCCGCCGGAAAGGCTTGAAGCAAAGCCGACAATGCCGTTACTGTCAGCATACACACTCAACCCAAAAATCCTT
>CAZJAE010000065.1:0-3548 GCA_964544205.1 uncultured archaeon | reverse complement strand
AACATCATCAACAACACTCTTAGCATACGCTGATTTTGACGACAAAATCACCTGCCTCTCATTCACAGAATTATTGCTCGAATAAGTCTGGGCAAAAAAGAGCAGAGTAGAAGCAAAAAGGATTATTGAAATAGTGAACAAAAACCCTTTTGATTTAGAACTCAATCTAAGGCTCATTTAATCCACCCCTCAACCCTTGCGACAAAAAACGAAACGCTCCCCGAGCTTCTTGCAACAAAACTCCTCTCAACAGAAGCCACTTCTGAAGCATTTTTAACACACCCTGTTTTAAGCGAGTGAACCAAAGGCAGAGAAGTGCTTGGATCAATTATAGTAACTTCAAAACAAATGTTTGGGGCACTCTCATTAATCATTGAAAGCAAAACATCGCTTGAAGACTGATTAACAGCATACTCAAGCGCAAGCGTTTTTTCAAGAACAGCGGCTTCGTCATTCACAATATTTCGCAAATCCACCTGATTCCAGGAAGAAAGAGAAACGTTTGACAAGTAAAAGAAGGATATTATAATGAAGAGCAGTATGAGCGTGGCTCCAAGAAACGAGTCGACAGTAATAACAAACCCCCTTGAATCAACAAATCTTTTGAACCCATAAAAATCAACTTCCTGAAGAGAGAATAACCTCAAACACTGCTTTAGAACCGCTGAAAATCACAAGCCTCTTGTAAGAAAATTTAAGAACAGGGTTTTGCGCAAGCCTCCCGCCCTCGACACTCTCGCCATTATACAAAAGAGTCGCGCCGTCGGAATCCGAAACCCTAAAATACAAATCATACGCCCCAAGACCAAGCTTTACTCTCGTCTGGAGATAAGTAACTTCATTATTCAAAAGAGAAGCGAGCCTAAGCGCTTTTGTTGGTTCGACAACATTGGGCGAAAAAGAGAGCCCCAAAAGCGATACTGAAGAAAAGTCAAGCGTCTCCCAATTCCAAGGCTCTCCGCTTGAAAGAAGCATTGAATTAAGCGCGAGGTGAGCCGATTCATCAGCAAGTTTTCTGTCCTCAAAAATCGCCACGTCATTAAACACCGCGCTGCTCGCGCTGAAGAAAACTAAAAGAGAAAAAACAAACACAGACATGGCAATCATCATGTCCGGAGAGAAAAACTGCCCCCTATCGCCAATAACAATCATCCGTTCCTCACCACTACCTTGCCGCCCTCTTTTGAAAAAATAACAGTCCCCCTAGGCTCAACCGCCAAAAACTCCACTTCGCCCGCAACAAAAGGAACGCTCACCTCAAACTGCCCCTCATAAACAACAACAGTGTTCCCCTCAACAGCAATCCGCCTGCCCCCGCCATTCCACACAATAGAATCAGTAATTGAAGCATTGCCGTCAAACAAATCGACATTGCTAATATCCCTCGCCACCCTGTACGCCACGTCCTTCGCAATCCAAGTAGTAGTATAAGTGTAATTCATATCCATCCTGTCCTGGAAAATAGCAACCCCAAAAATGAACACTATGAGAATCATTATTATTGTGACTATAAACTCCATAGTCACCTGCCCCTTGCTTTTGGAACCAACCCTATTTGCGCAATCCATAAAACCCACTTAATAATAAAACAAAAACCCTTTAACTCCCAATATTTACGTAAGAAACATTAACATCATCCAAGAGAGGAGAAATGTTTGAATCAATCGTGCCGAGAACCGCGAGATACTCAAAATATCTTCCATTAGGAACCAAAAGGGCGGAAGGGCTCAAATCACCAACGCTCTGCCAATCACTCCAGCTCGAACCAAGAACGCTTGAACGAGCAAACAACTGAATTGAAGTATCTAAAATATCTCCCCCGCCGACAGAAGATGCATCCCAGGAGATTGAATTAAAATCAACCACTCTTTGCAAATCAAAAGTCCTTGAATAAAAATTCCCGTCAAGAGAATAAACCCCGTCAACTGAAGAAAGCGCCAACCCGCCAGAGCCTGCCTCCACATTAAAATCCCCCGCGCCAATCGCAGAAGAAAAATGATTCTCCGCGCTGTCAACAACGCTCAAAGAATTGTCAAACACGCCAGACCAGTAATAAGCCCCGCCTTTTGAAAGAAAGCCGACTTTGAGCTTTTCAGAATCATTGTTTAATACCCCGTCAAAAACTAAATCAAGCAAAGCATAATCACTAAAAGCGAAGTTAAAATCATCCACATCAACCCACTCTCCGGAAGAAGCGCTCGTCAAAGGCGGAAGAATATTAACTCCTCCAAAATACATGCTTGACATGTTTGAATCATTCAAATCATTAGAAGAAACAAAAACAACTTTATCAACAATAATGTTTGAATCATTGTTAAATACATTAGCGTCATCTAAAGAATCCCCTCCAATAGAGAATGAAGCGGCGCTCCAGTCAAAAATAACAGTGCTTGGAACAAGCTCTTCAACTACAAAGAGAGCCGCGTTTGAAGAAGAACTGAGCCCGGAAGACTGGACGATGATGCTTCCAGAATAAGCGCCGGCGCTTTGAGGAGGAGTCAAATTAAGTACAATAGTTTCGCATGAATTTTTTGGAAGCGGGCCGATTGCTTCGGGAAAAACATATGGTGAAATGCTTCCGGACACACTCACCAAAACAGAGTCAAAATCCGAAGAAGAGTTATTACACACAATCATTGAATCAGAAGAAGCTGTTGACACCTGCGCAAACATATTCTTGTCCGCTGGAAAAATCCCCAGCTTCTTTTGGGAAGAAGAGCAAAAAACATTTACAGGAAAAGAAAGCCTGGTCTCTGTTCCAAGAACCGGCTCAAACACCACTTCCCCTGAATAAGAGCCGAAAGCATCCGCGCTGCAAGAAATGTCAAAACCCAGAATTATGTTTTCATCAGCGCCAAGAGAAACCTCTCCCTCGTCAGGAGAAGAAACAAAAGCCCCTGCGCCGGAAGCAGGAAAATTAACTGCCATGTTATACTTTATCTCCCCGCCGGAGTAATTTGAAAACAACACGCTCGCCTGCTTTGAAGAGGACTGAATCACTGTTTCCGAGATGCTTGCAGGAGAAAAACTTGCTTTGGCTGCGGAAACGTGGACAAAATCGTTAAACGAAGTTATTACAAAATTAAACGAGCCGGTAGAATTCGGCCAGACTCCCCTGACATCAATCTTTGTGGATGCTGTGTGGTCGGTTTCAGAAACCCTAAGGACAATCGCCCGCCCGTCAATGAAGGAATTCTCAAAATCAACCCCTTCAGGCATGGGGAGAATAATGCTCCTCACAGTCCCCGGACCCAAAAAATAAGCATCATCAACTTCCTTTGCAAGAGCCCTTACCGCAAGCTCGGCAGTGTTCTGCTGCTGCTGAGCATACCCGTAATTCATCTGCTCATAAACCATTGAAACAAGCGCCGCGAGGATAAAAACCCCTATAGCCATTATCATGAGCGTCTCAACAGAAGTCTGCCCATTTCGCATTTTTCCAAAAAACTTCGACAAATAAACCAGCCCTAAACTGCACAATATTAACCGAATTGAGATTTAAAATAGTTTTTAGGCAAAAAAATCCTCCCAAAAACTGTGCAAAAAGT
>CAZJAE010000064.1:0-5268 GCA_964544205.1 uncultured archaeon | reverse complement strand
AAGGGATTTAGAGTTGATGCGGAAGGATTTGAACAATTATTAAAAGAACATCAGGAGCTTTCAAGAAAAGGGGCTGAGCAGAAGTTTAAGGGCGGGCTTGCGGACAACAGCGAGCAGGTAACTAAACTCCACACTGCCACTCACTTGCTTAACGAGGCTTTGAGGCAGATTGTTGATTCAAAGATTCACCAAAAGGGTTCTAATATTACTGCTGAAAGGTTGAGATTTGACTTTAATTGCGATGATAAGCTGACTGATGAGCAGGTTAAGAAAGTTGAGGATTGGGTTAATGATGCAATCAATGCAGCTGCTGACGTTGAAATGCAAGTGCTTCCAATAGCTGAAGCAAAGAAGCTTGGAGCGCAGGGATTGTTTGAGGACAAGTACGGCGAGCAGGTTAAGGTTTACACAATCAAAGCCGGCAGTAAAGTGTTTTCAAGAGAGCTTTGCGGCGGTCCGCATGTAAAAAACACTAATGAGCTTGGGAAATTTAAAATCCTAAAGCAGGAAGCTGTTGCGGCAGGCGTTAGAAGAATAAAAGCGGTTGTTGAATAATAAGTCTGTCTAGTGATTGTTCTTGTGGCTTGTTTTAAAAAGTTCTAAAGCGCTTTTTTTACATTTCTTCTATTGCTTCAATGTCTATTATTTCAAATCCTTTCTTCAGCACTATTCTTACAGCTTCTACGAGTGCTACTCTTGCAAGTTTTTCTTTTTCGCTCTCGGCTTTCAGCACTGGCACATCGTGGTAGAATGAGTTGAACTTCTCTGCAATTCCAAGAAGATTATGGCATAGCGGGTGGAGGGATAATTCTTCCCATGATTTTTTTATTGATGAGGAGTATTTGCTTAATTCAACAATGAGTTCTTTTTCTTTTTGTTCTGTTAGAACCGAAAAATCTGCTTTGGGTAATTTTTTCAAATCAACTTTCTCTAGCGCTGCTTTTTTTATGATGCTTGTCGCCCTTGCGTAAGTGTATTGCAGGTATGGCCCTGTTTCTCCTTCGAATGAGATGCTTTTCTCCGGGTCAAAAGTCATGTCTTTTTTAGCGTCATTTTTCAAAAGATAGAATTTGATTGCCGAAAGCGAGATTGCAAGCGCTCTTTTATTAGCGTTGTCTTCGTTTAGCGCAGGGTATCTTTTCTTTATCTCGCTAAGCGCGATTTTTCGTATCTCTTCAATTAAGTCGTCCCCGTCCACTACGGTTCCTTCTCTTGATTTCATTCTCCCGCTTGGGAGCGAAACATACCCGTAGCTCAAGTGGTAGCACTGACTAGCCCATTTTCTGCCAAGTTTTTCAAAAATTTTGAAGAGCTGCTTAAAATAGAGGTCTTGTTCGTTTGCAACTACCCAGATTGCTTTGTCTAAATGGTAGTCTTCAAACTTTTTTTGAGTTAAGCCGATATCGTTTGTTGCGTAAAGCGAAGTTCCGTCCCTTCGCAGTAGAACTTTATTAGGTAGTTCCGGTTCAAGCTGTGCTATAATTGCCCCATCGTCCTCTTTTTTGAATATTCCTTTTTTGAGTCCTTCATCAATTATTTTTTTGCTTAAATCAGTTTTGTAGACTTCTGATTCAAAGAGCCATGCGTCAAACTTTGTTCCAAACGTGTTGTAAGTTTCTTTCATTCCGTCAAGCGCCCATTTGTTCATTTTTTTCCAGAGCTCTATTGTTTCTTTGTCTCCTTTTTCCCACAGCTGGAGCATTTCTTGGGCTTTGTCTTCAAGAGTAGGGTCTTCTTTTGCTTTCTGCGCGAATAATACGTACATGTCGCCCACAAAGTGGTCTGTTTTTTTGCCTTCTTTTGCAGGGTCGGCATTTTTTCCATAGAGTTTGTATGCAAGCATGCTTTTGCATATGTGGACTCCTCTGTCGTTGACGAGGTTTGCTTTTGTTACTTTGTGTCCTGTTGTTTCAAGCAGGTTGGCAATTGCGAGTCCAAGCGCGTTGTTTCTTAAGTGCCCTATGTGGAGCGGCTTGTTCGTGTTTGGGCTTGAGTATTCCACCATTACTTTTCCGTTTCCCAGTTTTGTTTCAAGCGCTTTTCCTGTAAATATTCCTTCCAGCGCTGTGTTTGATAGTTGTCCTTTTGATATGAAAAAATTCAGGTATGGTCCTTTTGCTTCAACTTTTTCTAAAAAGTCTGATTTGATTAGTTTTGATAATTCTTGGGCAAGTTCTATCGGGTTTTTCTTTTGCGCTTTGGCGGCAATAAAGCATGGGAAAGCGTAGTCGCCCATTCCTTGGGGCGGTACTGAGAGGAGCGGCATTATTGTTTCTTTTGCAACTGAAGAATTTTTTGCAATTAATTCCGCAACTTTTTCCTTGTAATCCATATCAATATAATTGGGGTGAATGCTTTTAAAAAAGCATTAAATTGAGTTCTTGAGTGTTTTTTTCTTAGAAATAAATAGCTTTATATACGGTAGCGGGGCTTAATTATTTTAGAGCCTGGGACAGTTTTAGCAATAGATTTTTGACCCTGTAGCCCAGTGGATAAGGCGCCTGCCTTCTAAGCAGGAGACCGCGCGTTCGATTCGCGCCAGGGTCGTTTTCTTTTTCTTTAGGGTAGATTTTTATTCATTAAAGTGCTTTTGTTGTGATGGATAGGCGAATAACGTCGGCAATTATTGTTGTTTTGTTTTTGGCGGCTATTGGGTCCATTTTTTTCATTAAGGAGGCTGCGCCTCAGCTTGTTGAAGAGTTCGGGGTTTTGATTTACTTAGCTCCTCTTGTTTTTGTTATTGTTCTTATTGTTGTTTTGATTTTTGCGACGAGCGCGGCTTCTAAGATTAAGGTGCCCGAGCGTCCGAAGAAAATCGATTCTAAGAAGTCAAATGATTTGGATCTTGAGAGGCAGAAGGTTAGAAATGCGCTTAAAGAGGCTGAGAAGCAGTTTTTGCAGCACAAGATTGACAAGGCTACTTTTGATTCTGTCTGCCAGGAACAGAACCAGAAGCTTATAGGGATTGAGGCGGAGATTGATTCTCTTAAAGCTATTGACTTGCCTAAAGAGGATGTAAAGAAAGCCAAGGCTGTGTCTGCGGATAAAAAGAAGGTTATTATGAAGTTAATGGAGCAGAAGCAGAAGAAGACTCATGAGCTTAAGCTTGCTGAGAAGAGTTACTTGAAGAGGAAGATTGACCAGGCGGCTTTTCAAAAGATTTCTGCCGATATTAATAAGGAGATTATTTCTGTTGAGGGACAGATTACTGCTATTCAGAACAGCGATGAAATTGCAAAGTTGAAGGCGTCGTTAAAGGACGGAGCTAAGGAGATTGTAAGGCAGGAGAAGCTTTCTACTCAGAGGAAAAAAGAGGAACAGCTTGACGAACTCGGGGATGATTTGTTCAGTCAGCTTGATTCGGATATTGAAAAGGATTAGTTTCTGAATGATTGTTAGTTTTGCGGCGCGGATAATTTTTCCATTATTCTTGAATAGAACTTGTCCACTTCTGCGAGTTTTTTTGAATCGAATTCGAATATGCTTGTGAATGTTTCGTAGTCTATTACGCTTGCTCCTTTCATTGATAATAAGCTCTGCATTTTTTTTATTGCAAAGCCTGGAATTACTCCTGTTGAAAACAGGGCGAATCTGAGTTTTTTGCTCTGAATTCCTTTTGGTATTTGTCTTAGGAATGTGTTTACTGCGGGCGCGCTTGTCAGAGAGCCTACAATGGGCGAGCCGACTATGATTAAGTCAAAAGCGCTTAGGCTTGGGATTTTGTCTTTTAGTTCAAGGGCTTTTTCCATTTTTAGCTGGAGTTTCATCTCCATTTTCTTTTTTGTCCGAAGCACGGTTTTTGTGACGCTTATATTGGCTTTTTTAAAAAGAGTTTCAAGCTCTGAAGCGACTCGTTCTTCATTTGTCGTTTTGTCGTTTTCGCTTTCCGAGTAGTACACTATCAGAGCTTTTTTCAACGAATCACCAAAACTATTCAATATCGACTAGTTTTATGTCAAATATGAGCGTTTTTCCAGCGAGTTCGGGGTTGAAGTCGACTTTTGCGTTAGTGTCTGTTATCTCTATTATTTTTCCCCTGTATTGGTAGAGTCCGTCTGTCATTGTTACTGTCATTCCAAGCTGTATTTTTGAAAAGCTTCCAAAAACGTTCGCATCTATTGTTTTTACTTTGTTAGCGTCGTACTCGCCGTACGCGTCTTTTGGCTCGAGTGTTATTACTTTTGTTTCGCCTATCTTCATTCCGGGTATTGCAAGGTCGAATCCTCTTATCATTTCTCCGGCGCCTACTGTGAATTCAAGGGGTTCTCTTCCCACGCTTGAGTCAAACATTGTGCCGTCAGGGAGTCTTCCTGTGTAGTCTACTTTTACCTTGTCGCCTTCTTTTGCTTTTCTGAATTCTTCAAGGTTGTTGTATACTTTTGAGTTGTTGTCAGGGCTTAGCGCTCCTGTATTATCGCTTGTGCTTACTGCCATTTGTGTACCACCCGATTGTGCTGTCGCCGGCTCGCTTGTGCAGCCAAACAGCATAAATGCAACAGCAATAATTCCTATTATTGCTACAATCCTTAAATTATTATTCTTCTGCGTCTTCATCGTCTCACTTTTATAAAATTTTTTGACGCATCTGTTTTTAAACGCAACAAAAACATTTTTAACTCATTTTTTCAGGGTTTGTTTTCTTTATTTCTTTTTTGCCGTGACTCCAAGGTATTGGCCTTCTTCGCTTGTTCGTTTTGCGTCGCTGAACCCTGCTTCTTTTAGGGCTTCGGCGAGTGTTTCAAAGTCGTATCCGTAGTAGTGGTGGTCTTCTTTGTAGTTTTCAAACCCGTAGATTTTGTTTAGCGCCCAGCCTTTTTTTTGCCCTTTTTCTTCGAGGAATAATTTGCAGAAGTACGCAAGGTCAGGGACGATTATTTCAATTTCGCCGTCTTTTTTTAGGACGCGGTGCATTTCTTTTAGCGCTGTTCTTGCTTCGTTTCTTGGGAGGTGTTCTAAAAAGAAGCGGGAGTACACTTTTTCAAACTCTTCGTCTTTGAACGGGAGTTTTGTCGCGTTTCCGACAACATCAGCGTTAATGTTTTCGCGTATGTCAAAGTGAAGGTATCCTTCTTTTGGCTTGTTTCCGGAACCTATTTCTAGCATTTTCATAAAATCAACTTTTTTGCTCTTTGTCGTTTGTTTTGCCGTGTTGTTAGTGTTTTTTGCCGAAGGTTTTGTCTTCGGGCGTTTTTGTTTTTTTGAGCGTGTTTTCCAAGTATTATTCTCTGCAAAAACTATATAAACATAAAAGCACTACTTGTTTTGGAT
>CAZJAE010000063.1:2693-5301 GCA_964544205.1 uncultured archaeon | reverse complement strand
CCAGAAGACGATACAAAAGCAGCGTTCTTTGGAAGCAGAAGCTCCCTTACTTCGCCCTCGTTTCTTCCCCCAAGATACGGGAGATTGTTAAAAAACTCTGTTGAAAAAATGTCCTTGTTGAACAACTTTTTAATATGCTCCTTAACAGCGCTTCTATTATGCGCCCACTTCTCTTCTCTTCTCGCCCAGTCAACTTTCGGCACTAAAGGAACCCCCGCGCCAAGCCTCGAACCAAGCCCCATTCGCTTCTTTCGCAAAAGCTTCTCCTTTAACGGAAGCCTGTGCCAGTCTTTCTTTACAAGACTCACTTTTCCCGCCTCTTCTTGAGCTCGCCCAAAATTTCATCAAGCGCTTTTAGCGCCCGAAAAATCTGCTCCTTTCTTTTGCAAACAGTCTCAAAATCAGTTTCCATTTCAAGTTTTTTATTCACATGCACAATCAGGTTCCTCAAAGAACTTATCGCCTTCAAATCGTCCCTAAAATCAGAACGCTTAAGATACTCTTTTTGATAAGAGAACAATTCCTCACTCTCAACAAGCGCCCTGACAAAATCATTCATGTTCTTTTCATTAAGCTCGCTAAGCGCAATATTAGTCCACTCATGAATCCTATAAAGCCTCGACTCCACTTCAGTGAGCAAAACAAAAAACAAAATCCTCACCGGGCGTTTTAAAGCAAATTTTCTTTTTATTATCCGCCCGTCAGCAAGAAAAAGAAACTCGCTTTCTTTAAGCAAGTCAAGAGCTTCAAAAACCCCAAGCGAACCATCAACAACATCGCCGCCCTTAGGATCGCCTTCATAAGGAGCCCTTGCGAGAAGAGAAACAGGAAGAGAAGACGACACCCCTTTGAAAAACTTGTCAAATTCTTCTCCGCGCATAATACAATAAAGCCAGATTCTTTTTTTAAACAACACGAAACCAAAACCCGCCAAATACTCCTTTAATTAAGCTTAAATAGAAATGAAGCTGTATTCATTACATGGCTATAAAAGCTAAAAGCAAGAAAAAGACTGAAGAAAGAACGGCGGTTTCGTCAAAGGATGATACGGGAAAGGCGCTCGCAATAATAGTGCACATACTCGGATTATTCACATCATTTGTCGGAGCATTGATAATCTACCTGGTTTCAGACGACGCTTTTGCGAAAGAAAACGCAAAAGAGGCTCTAAACTGGCAGATAAGCCTGATTATTTACTCAATAATCTCGGCAATACTCATAATAGTGCTCATAGGCTTGGTGTTGCTTGCAATACTTGGAATCCTAAATCTCGTATTCTGCATATACGCGGCAATCAAGGCAAGCGACAAGACTACTTGGAAATACCCTCTTTCAATAAGATTTGTGAATTAACACCATGCAAAGAAACGCTTGCATGGCGTTAAGCTTTTTTTTAAACACCAAAAAAATAAACCCAAAAGCAACTCGCATATGGTTTAAAGAAGAACGCATCCAATTCATGGCATGCAAGTATACGACTTAACCATGATGATTAATTCAAAGACCCCGACTTTTCCAGGGGACCCAAAAACCGAGATAAAACAATTCGCGACAATAAAAGAAAACGGGTGGAACGAGAAAAGAATAACATTTAACACGCACTACTCCACCCACATAGACGCCCCATACCACATGCTCGAATCAGGAGAGAAACTCACTGATTACTCGCTCCAAAGATTCATAGGCGACGCAATTGTTCTGGAATTAAGATACCCAATGCCCGACTTAAGCGCTGTAGAAGCAAACGACATAGTATTCTTTTGCACTGGACACTCAAACAAGGCATTTGAACCAGGATACTTTGAACACAACCCTGTAATAACTCCTGAAATAGCCGAGGCGCTGGTTAAAAAAAGAGTAAAAATTGTTGGGATTGATTCATTCACTCCCGACAACGAGCCTTACGATGTTCACAAGATATTCTTCAAAAACAACATCCTAATAGTCGAGAACCTCGTTAACCTTGATAAACTCATAAACAAGAGATTCAGGTGCTTTATTCTCCCGCTAAAAATAGAGGACGCTGACGGAGCGCCCTGCAGAGTAATGGGAATAATTGAATGATTGCTGATAATTGAGTGACTGCTGATTGCTTTGACTGAGGATTACTTTAAAGCATCCTCAATCTTCTGCTTAAGCGTCGAGTAAGGAACCGCGCCTATTACTAAAACGCCTTCCCCGTTAGTCTTTCCAACTACAAACGAAGGAGTCCCGTTGATTCCAATCCTTGAGCCCTCATTAGCGTCGGCAAGAATAGCCGAGTCAAACTTTCCTGACAAAACGCATTCATTAAACGCGTTCACGTCAAGCCCTATTTCATTAGCCCATGAAGAAACCTGCGCAAGGTTTACCGAAGTAACCATGTCATAAGTGTCGCCCGCGAGTTTTTGTTGCTCATTATACATTTTATCATGCATTTCAAAGTATTTTCCCTGCTCGCCCGCGCACCTAGCGCCGTAAGCGTACATTCCCGCAAGAGGGTGCCCGTTAAGAGGCAAATCCTTGAAAACAAACTTTACCTTGCCAGTATTCACGTACTCGCTGACAAGCTGTCCCTTTGATTCAATGAACCACTTTCTGCAAAAAGGACACTGAAAATCAGAATACT
>CAZJAE010000063.1:0-2659 GCA_964544205.1 uncultured archaeon | reverse complement strand
GAGTCGCTTCCAAGAACACCAGCCGCTTCCGCCGACAAGTCAGCCATCTTTACTTTAGTTTCCGACTGCGTACAGCCGAACAAAACCGCAACTGCAACAATAAGCGCGGCTATCAAAATCAATTTTCCCGATTTCTTCAAACAAAACACCCACATTTTACTGGAACACAAGTATTAAAGAGCTAAGCATCAAAGAAAAAACCCCTAAAAAAACCGCGACTTTGAGTCAGAGAATCTTTTCAGTCCAATGCTCATGTTCAATCTCGTCCTTAATCTCTTCAAGCTTCTTTTGCGTCCTCTTAACGCCCGCTTCCGCGTTTCTAACATCAGTCTTTGACGCAAGCCCTACATTCCAAAGCTCTTCCTTCTCCTTGAGTTCAAGCTCTTTAATCCTCAAATCGCTCTTAGCTTCAAGAAGCTCGCTCTCCTTCTTGTAGTGAAGCTTAATCTCCCTCGCCTGCCTAACCCATCTTCGCTTCATAAAATAACCTACAGCAAAAGCAGTGACAATAATTGCAATTATTATAATAACAATATTTGAAGCCGCGCTGACTTTAAGCCAATCAAGCGAATCAGAACCGCTTTGCCCAGTTTCCAAATTCACTAAAACACCGGAATTAGAATCAGGAATCTTTGCGCACAACCCAGTCTCTGAATTTACAAAATGCGATTTGCATTCAAGCGAAGAACAAACAGGTCTTTCCCCAAAATCCAGCGCGTCCTTCTTAGCGCAAACCCTGCCGCCGTCGCACTCAACTTCCTCGACGCTGTCACACGCGCAAACCCCTCCGGGACACTTAGGCGCCTGAGTGCACACCTTGTCAAAACAATAATCACTGCCGCACTCTGAATTTACCTCGCAAACATCCCCGTCATTAAGACACGCCTTGCCATTGTCGCAAACCTTGCAGAGTTTTACATTTCTTAATGCCACTTGCTTTGCTTCAGCAAACACAACTTCATTCTCTAAAAAAGAATAATTAATCCCCAAAGGGTCGAACACAACAACCTTGCACCCCTCTCCAAGCTGTTTCTCAAAAAAAGAAGCCTCTCCCGCGCCAAGATTCATTACCTCATCAACAAACATTCCGCCCATTTCAGCGCATGACTCATCCCCGCTCACTTCATAAGGAAAAGAAAAACTAAAACTAAGCGCAATGTTGTTCGGGTTAGTCACCTTAATCTTCAAGCCGTTCTGCTCCAAACCCAAAACGTCCTCAAAATTAATTACTGGTTTTAACAAAAACTCGTTAGTATCCTTAACAACCACTCCAAGCGCCTCTTCAGACACCTGCCTTGAAACAGTGTACTGGCACAAAAGCTCTTCTGCAAAAACACCCTGCAAAAGCACAGCGAAAAGCATTAACAAAGCCAAAATCGGCAAAGAGCCGCTAAACTTCATTCAAAAAACCTAATAGAAAAGAGAAAAAGAAGTATAAATTAGTTATCCTGCGATTATATCCGTCCCGCAGCCTACCAGGACTCGATCTTCCACTCAATGCTTGTCGGCTTGTTAACTACAATATCAGAAATCCCGACGCTTGAATAAGCCCCGTCCTGATACAAAGCCCAGTACTCGTGATTCGCCTCATTAGCCCTCACGCCGTTAATGGAAATAATCATCGCGCCGTAGACAAACTGAGAATACTCAATAGAAGCCATTTTTTGCAGCGCCGCAAGAGCAGGAGTGCCGTCGGCAAAAGCATTCACATCGTTTAAAATAATGTTCCCGTTCGCATCGCTCGCCTTCACGCTGAACTGATAATAAATCACAGGCGTGTTAACATCAGTAATGTAATTATTCGTGACATAAGTAGTCGCCCCCCCTGAAGGAGAAGCCGACACCGTCACGGGTTTTTGAGAAACATTAACAACAATGTTCGGACTGAAATTCAAATCCTTAAAATTAATGTCCTTTTGCTCAAACATCCCCTTGTCGAATACAATCGGCGGAGTCATTACATTAACATCAATGTAATTATTCACAATTGGTTGGGGACAGTTATTGGTAATCGCAACACCCTGTCCTGCAAAAAACACTGCCACGATAAGCGCGCAAATAAGCGCAATCTGGACAAAATGAAGCTTTACCTGCACAACAATCACCAAAACAAAACCAAAAATTCCTTATGACAAAACAAAAACATCACATGCTTAAATACCTTCCAAAATTGATAATGTTCATTACCATAAAGGATAATATTAATAACACTAACCGGTTTGAGTAATATGCTGAACCAAAATGGACATTTTTAGAGTTCTTGGAAACAAAAACAGAAGAAACATAATCATTGCCCTGCAGAAAAAAGAAACCCACATCTCAGCAATCGCCCGCGAACTCGGAATCGCAATCCCCGTAACCCTAAGACACATAAAGCTCCTTGAAGAAGCTGGACTAATAACAAGAAAAAAATACGGAAGCACCCATGTATTCGCCATAAACAAAGCCGCTGAAGACAAACTCAAAAACATCCTCGACTTAATAGAAGAACCCCACAAAGTGCAGATACAAAAAGGAGAAACGCTTGACAAAGCGCTTGAAAAAGTCAACGGCATAAAAATAGAGCGCACAAAACAAGGCGCGTTCATCTCAAGCATAGACAAAAACAAGGGATATTTCATCTTTGAAGTCAACGGCGAACTCGTAAGCAAATCCCCTG
>CAZJAE010000062.1:0-5330 GCA_964544205.1 uncultured archaeon | reverse complement strand
AGCAGGAGCATTGCGAATCCAAGCACTAAGGAACAGATTTTGAGCGAAATGAAGAACAAGGAAATAATTGACTTGTTTTCAAGCATCGAGAATGATTTTGAGGATCTGCGCCAAAAAATGGCGAGACAGAGCATTGAGAAAGAAAAAATAGTCGACTTTTTCGAGTCCATTAGGACTAAGAAGGGTTTTGGCTTTTCAGACACTGAAAGCACGATTGGTTTTCTTGAAAAGTCAGTGGAAGCGCTTGATGCAAGCCACATAGCGGTTAGACCGGAATTCATTGGAATGGTGGATTTGAGCCCGCTCGCAATCGAAATGGGTTTGATGAAGAATAACTCGGGAGTAATTGTTGAAAAAGAACGCTTCTCTGAATTCATAGTAGCGCTCATAGCGAAGAAGAGTTTCCACGATTTGATTTTTGAAACAGACAAGGCAAAAATCAGTTTGAGGGGCTCAAAGGAAATCGTTGTTGAGTCAGAGAATAGCAATATCAGAAATCTTGCAAGGATTGCAAAGCCTGAAACAATTCAGTAAATGGCATTGCTCCCCCCCAAAGCACCCAATTAACCCTAAAATAATCTTGGTTTCTCTTTTTTTCTTTGTTTTTCTTTTTTTATCCCTGTTTTTCTTTCTTTAGTTTTATTTTCTTTTTTGGAGTTTCTTTAATCATGTGGATTTTGGGAGTTTATATTATTCCAAAATTATTTTTGATTATTATTAGATTAAGAACGCTGTTGCTGTAACGCTTGAGTCCCACGAGAATCTCGGGCGGGTTTTAATCATCCAAACCCTTTCAGTATTGTCATCAATTACAAGCGCATAACCCTTCTGCCTTGGCATTTCGGCATAGAGTTTGTCCAAATCCGAATGCATGTAAGTCGGGCGAAGAGCTCCAACTGCGGCAATATCAGGCTGGGAAGTCATTCTGTGAGAAATGAACAAATCGCACTGGCTGATTGCGTCGGGGTGAATTTTTTCCGGGCGCTGAGTCGCCAAAATGAGCCCCAGTCCAGGCTGACGTCCAACCCTAACCCATTCAAGGAGAATAGGGAGGGCAATGTTTTCTTCATCCTTTGGCATGAACATGTGAGCTTCATCAATTAAGAGCCACACAAGAGGCATTTTGCTTGAACGCTTGTTCTCTTTAATCAGCCTTATCTCTTCTTCTTTTCTATAAAGCATTCTTTGTTCAAATATCTTTTTTCCGACAAGAGCAACAACAACGTCCTTTACTCCTTCAGCGCCTACAGTCTGGCGGTATGAAGAAACATCAATAACTGTAATCATTCCTGGAGTCGCAAGGTCGGAGATTTTTGTCCCTTCTTTTTCAATTAGCCCCCAAAGCTTAACCATTTGAAGCCTTGAAACCAAACCCTGCTTAATGTCAGGATTTGACTCAGTGTCGGTTTTTATTGAGAGAATAATATCATCAATTCCATAATAAGTCCCAATCTTTTCTCGCACTTTTTGAACCGCTCTTGAAAGCAAAACTCCTTCAGGGTCCCTCCATGAGAGCCTAAATAAAGCCATCCACTCTGTTTCTTCAAGCTCGGAGCATTTAAGAGTAAAAGCCCCGTCAATCGGGAGTCCTTTTTCCTGGTAAAATGCTAATTGTCCTTTTGGAACAAGAACCTTTACATCGGTTTTCTGCGCTGTTAAGTCCCAATCCTTTAACTCGCCGGTATCGCCGGCAGGGAGTTTTAATCCCCAAAAGATTCCAACCGTGTCAATAGTAATTGCCGCAACCCTGTTCTTAATCGACGGGTCAAGGCGCGCCATTTCTTCCATCAAAACAGCAAGCGTGTAAGACTTTCCCCCTCCCCTCTTACCGCATATAAGCATTAAGTGAGGACGTGAAACATCAACAAGCACTTTTCTTCCAAGAACAGGCTTCTCTCCGCTTGACATTACAACTTTTCCAAGATACGCGCACCCTTCAGAACCATACTTTTCAAGATCCTTTAAGTCTCTCCCAAGAACAGCGGGCTGGTTTGAGAATTCATCCTGCATAACGAAAACAACTCACTTGTAGTATTTAATGATTACGAGAAATCAAAATTATTTTTTTCCTCTAATGGATATAACCATAACCGCAATGAGAGCCATTACAACAGCAAGAACAGGGCTTGTGTCAGGAATAGTTGATTTTTGAGGCTCAGGGAATGACAAATTCACTCCTGCAAAAAAGATGTTATAACTTGCAACAGCCCTGCACATTGAGGAATTAAAATCAATGAACAAATCATAAGAACCTGCCGAGTTTGAATCAAAAGTCGAAGAAACACTAACCATTGCGCCCATCGGGCAATTGATTGGAACAATTGGACTCTGAGAGCTCTTTGGAACTACTATTGAATTCTTCTTTAGAGAAACATCATTAATCACTGTCTGCTTTGCGCAAAACGCCCTGAAACTAACATCAGTTTTATTTCCTACCTTTGGCGAAACGTTCAAGTCAGAAACCAAAAATCCAAGAGACTGGCAGCTCCCAGAATTATCCTCATAAATTATCGGGTCGTTAGTATCGCACCCGTTCGTAGTAACCTCTATCTGCTTTGAACACGAAAGCGCAACGCCGTTATACACTCCTCCGTAAGCGTACGCTATTGAATAAATCCCAGGACTGTTTGAATCATAAACAACCCTTGTCGGCTGAATATCAGTGTTACAGTCGCTAAGTCCCAAAAACGAGCTCACAGGAACAATAAACTGCTCAGCGTCCTTCACTTGCGCGCCAGATACTGCAAGCTTCCAATCCTCGTCAATGTGCTCATTAGTCCTCAAGCATGAAACTCCTGCAATTACAGAAGTTTTTCCGCTCGGGTTATTCACGCACAAAGCATCAGGAGGCGACACAGTCACAACAAAATCCGAACAGGACGGGTTAAACGGAGTTTCAGAACTGCACCTCTTTTCAGAAACAGGAGAATACTCAATCCCGTCAAACACTCTTCCTTCAGAGCAATAATCCCTCTCCATTGTGAGAGCCTGCGTGTAAATTCTTGAAGAATCTGTTGAATTAAAATCGCCTTTAACTAAATTAGTTCCGTAAGATGCCGGCAATGGACTAAATCTCTGCTCAAATATTCTTGCAAAGTAAGACAATGCCTGCCCACCTTCAGCTGTCGCGAACACATCAGGGTCTTCTCCAGCGGCGACTTGAGTAAATATTGTCCTGCTCAAAGCATCCCTGTCAATTAATGCCACGAAAGCCTTGTAAGGAATCGTGTTCACAACCTCAATAAATCCAGAAGGCGGAGAAGTGTCCCCTTCCCATGCTCCTCTTGGCGTCCACGTTGAAAGCGAAGCTGAAGAATAAACATCATTAAAGAAAGAATCATCAATCTCTGCCGAGCAGTAAAACCTCGTGCCAATAGGATAAGTATGCGATGTGCCGGGATAATTTGATATTGTGAAAGGAGAAATTATTGTCGCTCCGCTGAGCATTGTTCCGCTGGACTGCCCGGCAACAACAGCAGGCAAGCCTGGGCGCTTTGCAAAAAGCTTTATTGAATAATTAATCTGAGCATTGTCAAAATCATGCGCAGCAAAAGAACACGAGAGCTGCTCGTAAGAGTCCCCGCCAGAGCCGAAGTGGTTCTTTACATACTTTGTTCCCTGAAGAGCCCCTGAAGGAGTGCTGTTCCAAATAGAAATATTATCAATTACAGGAAGACAATAACTCTCAGCAGAATTAACATCAGCAACTCCGTCAAACACGCTCACCATTATACAGTTGTCAAGAGCCCTGTTAACGTCAGACTTTATGAAAAAATTTGCGGTTGTGTACGAAACCGCAAGCACAGGAACGCTCCCTGCATGATAAACGCTCCCAGAGTACTTAATTACCTGCCCGTTAGTGAAAACATCAGGGTCAATCACAGGACCTGCAACAACCTTCATTGAACCTGATAATGCATTCCTGTCAGAAAAAGCGGAAAGCTGAGGAATTGTCGGAACAGTATTGTGAATATTCAAAAACTGGGCATTTGGGTCGCAGACAATAGAAGTAATTGAAACCTGCGTGGTTGTAGTAGTCACAAGCCCCTCCGCATCCACCGCCCTCAAATTAAGGTCAAATGTTCTACCATTAACATTAGAGCACACAATCTGCGCGCTCGTCAAATAGACAACCCCGCCGTTCTGCGGAGTGCTGACCGAGTTCTGAATAGAACAATTGTTTGGATTCCCAAGAGAATCTCTTAACGCAACGCTCCACACGCACCCGTTTGAAGAAGCTATCGTGGTTTTATTTGCAGTGCACTCCCCGACAATGTTTATTGTAAGCGAAGAAGCTGTTGAAACTATTGAGGTCGTGTAAGGAGACGCTCTTTGGGTAGCTTGAGGAGGAAGTTTTACTTTCTCCCAAACGCAGGAATTATTGCAGAACATTGTTTGGTCCCCGTTAAGAGAACCGTTAATGCACTGAAAGCCCTCATCCCTTGAACCGTCACA
This sequence comes from uncultured archaeon, assembly GCA_964544205.1. Lineage (GTDB taxonomy): Archaea > Iainarchaeota > Iainarchaeia > Iainarchaeales > JAAZKV01 > JAAZKV01. Next base: position 875 of record CAZJAE010000062.1, on the reverse strand, counting down.
GTCATCATCAGCGCCGTTGCACACTTCAGCAACTCCCGAGACATTCACATAAGCGCACCCGTTACACATTCTCCCAGAAACTCCAGACTTGCACACCCCAGCAACACTGCATTCCCTTGGAGCCCACTCACAGCCAGTGCATCTTTGCAATTTGTCCGCGCTGCACTGATTCAAAACAGAACACGCAGAAGGCTGCCACTGGCAGTTAACGCAAATCTTCGTGTTAGAAGCCCCGCACTGCCCGTCAGTGCAAGCGCAGCAGCAAGAATTGCTCTTGTCAAGACACAAATTCACTTTGCTTGTACCGTCCTTGCACTTTGCGCAATAAGCCCCGTCGCCGGTGCAAACGCACTTATCTTCAGCATAATTCAAATCAGGATCATCGCACGAATCATACGTGTTATAGAACGGAAAGTCGCCCACATACATCTGCCCAAAATAAGGCGAGCCGTTTGGAACCCTTGACTTGTCATAATAATAACCGCAGTTATAATCCCCGCTCGTGATATTAACCGCCCCATACTGGTAAGTGGAATTCGGCGCAAGACAGGAATCCGCAAAAGACGGGTGGGCAAAGAAAAACACTGCTGCAAGCAGCAAAGATAGAAAAATAAAACTATTTTTCATCAAATCACTGGCTTTGTTCAAACGACCTTATCTGATAATTAGGAATCTGAGAAGTGTCCTGCGAAGAAGCAGACACAGTTATGAAACCATCAGTGGTGCTTGCGACACAATAAAGCTTTCCCCCAACTTTTGTTTTAGGAACATCAAACGTGTGCCCTGCAACACTCCCTAAATACGAAGGAGAATCGAGAAGTTTTGATTTTGTCCCGTCCCTGTTAATGACCCAAAGGCTTATCACAGTGCCTATA
>CAZJAE010000061.1:3188-5409 GCA_964544205.1 uncultured archaeon | reverse complement strand
CGCGGGGAAGTTGAGGAAGGATTTGAAGATTGACGGGGCGAGGTTAAGGGAATGTTATTTGACGCTTGAAAAAGCGGGTTCTGTAAGAGTCGAGTATCCTCTTTTCGGTCCCCCTAAATTGATAAGCGTCGAGTTTGAGAAGGCTAAGAAGAGAAGGGAAATGATTAGGAAGGGAGAACAGTTGAGCGAAGAGGATTTAAACGACGAGTCGTCGAGTTAATGGATTGATTTTTGAAGGGATTTTGAATGGTTGAAGTTAGGGGAAAGTGGTCCAGTGACAAGATGCTTGACGAGTTTAATCTCATTGAGCTGTACAAGGTTGTTGCTGACGAAGTTGCTGCTGATGTGAGGATTGTTGAGAGAAAAAAATCTTTTGTTAACGAGTATTTTTTGAGCCTGCCCGATTTTGGCGAGGGAACGCACGCTTTGCTTAAGGAGATTAAGAATTCTATTATTTCAGAGGCTTCAATCAAGGCTGATTCGCTTATTGACCAGAAGTTTGTTGATAATTTAAAGGACAGGTTTAGAAAAAGGGCAGATCAGATTATTTCTGTTGAACTCCCTACTGCGGATAATGATACTAAGGGCGCGCTTATCGGGCACTTGCTTCAGGAAATGCTCGGGCTTGGAAAAATGGAAATGATTCTTGCCGACGCGAATCTTGAAGAAATTGTTGTTAATAAAAGCAAGGAGCCTGTTTGGGTTTATCACAAAAAATACGGGTGGCTTAAGACTAATGTGTATCTCGGTTCCGAGGATGATATTCACAATTATGGAAGCATTATTGCAAGAAGGGTTGGAAAGCAGATTACTACGCTTGAGCCTCTTCTTGACGCTCACTTGACTACAGGCGATCGTGTTAATGCGACTCTTTTCCCTATTTCAAACGACGGGAATACTCTTACTATCAGAAGGTTTAGAAGAGATCCTTGGACTGTTACTGACTTGATTAGGAGCAATACTGTTTCTTCGGAACTCATGGCGCTTTTGTGGGAGTCAATGGAGTATGAACTTAACATTATTTTTTCCGGAGGCACTGCATCTGGAAAGACTACAATTCTCGGCGTTTGCCTGCCGTTCATCCAGCCCAATCACAGGGTGTTGAGCATTGAGGACACAAGGGAGCTTCGCCCCCCGGAGTTTATGCATTACGTCCCTATGACGACAAGGGAAGCTAATCCTGAAGGCAAGGGAAAAATCAGCATGCTTGACTTGCTTGTTAATTCATTGAGAATGCGTCCTGATAGGATAATTGTTGGAGAAATCAGGAGAAGAAAGGAAGCCGAAGTAATGTTTGAAGCAATGCACACGGGGCACAGTGTTTACAGCACTCTGCACGCTAATACTGCTGATGAGACTATTAGGCGTCTCACTAATCCTCCTATTAATATTCCGCAGAGCATGCTTGACACTGTTCATTTGAATGTTGTAATGTTTAGGAACAGGAGGCTTGGAGTTAGAAGGGTTCTTCAGGTCGGAGAATTTATTTTAGAAAAGCACGGAACCGGCGAGGAGAGCGTTAGAGCTAATGTTCTTTACAGGTGGAGGAGCAGCGATGACAAGATTGCGAAGCATAATGAAAGCACAAGACTTTTTGACGAGCTTTCGCTTCACACCGGGCTTAGCAAGAACGAGGTTTTGGATGAACTCATGGAGAAGCAGAAGATTCTTGACTGGATGGTTGAGAAGAATATCAACGATCTTAACTCTGTTGGGAAAGTTATTGCCCAGTATTATAAGGATAGAAACATTGTGAATGACGCGGTCAGCAAGAACAAGCTTTTGGGGGAGTAGCATGGAAATGATTCCTTTTGCTCCAATGCCGCTTAAAGCGATGAAGAAAGTGTCAGAGCCTTTTGAGGGTTTGGGTTATCGTGTTTCTAAAATGTTTCCTTCTCTTGAGAAGGATTTGTACACTGCAGGGATAAGGGTTTCTGTTGAAGAGTACGGCGCGGTTATGGCGTTTAGTTTTTTCTTTTACTTTGTTCTCATAAGCGGAGTAATGGTTTTTCTTCTTGGAAAGTTTGTCACTTCTTCAACAAGGATTGGAAGTATTTTGATTCCGCATTATATTGTTCTTGGAATAGTAGTCGGGCTTGTTGTAGGGCTCCTTGTTTTTTTCCAGATGTACGCTTATCCCAATATTAAGACAAAGAAGAGGATTAGGGATATTGAGAAGAATATTGTTTTTGCGCTCAGAACGATGCTTGTTCAGATTAGG
>CAZJAE010000061.1:0-3178 GCA_964544205.1 uncultured archaeon | reverse complement strand
AGAGTGAGTTTGTTTGACTCGCTTTACATGATTTCTTCAACTAAGAGGTACGGCCAGCTCAGCGCGGAGTTAAAGGAGGCTGTTGACAGCATCAGCACCGGAGTGAGCGAGGAAGTCGCGCTTCAGGAGCTTGCGGTTAAGAATCCGAGCCCTTATCTTAGAAAAGTTTTGTGGCAGATTGTTAATGGAATGAAGGCTGGTGCTGATGTGAGCGACGTATTGAGCGAGAGCGTTGCTTCAATTACAAGGGAACAGCAGATTGAGATTGAAAAATACGGGAACAGCTTAAAGATGCTTCCTCTTGTTTACCTCATGATTGGAATAATTATTCCTGCGCTTGGAGTGACTTTTTTGATTGTTATAGGCTCTTTTCCAAAGATGCAGATTTCAGAGTTAATGTTTTGGGCGATGCTTGGCGCGCTTGTCATTGCGGAGTTTATGTTTGTAGGTTTGATGAAGTCGAAAAGACCTAACTTGATGAGTGGTTGAAATGTTTGAAAGGGTTGCTGGACTATTGCCCCGAAATGCGCGGGAGTGGATTGGAAAAGAAATCCAGTACGCGGGTCTTGAATATGATGCGGATAAGTTTATTGGATTTATTTTCATTGTTGGCGTTCTTTTAGCAGTAGTTTCTTTTTTGGCTTCGTTTTATATTGTAAAGCTCGGGCAGGCCAATTCTATTGCCGCTTTTGTGACTGTTTTTGCGGTTATTTTTGCGGGAGCGATTTTTTGGATTAGCAGCACCGCTGATTCGAGGGGAAGCCAGGTAGAGAAGATTCTTCCGGACGCTCTTCAGCTAATTTCTTCAAACATAAAATCGGGCTTGACTACTGAGAGAAGTTTGTTTGTTTCCGCGCGGCCCGAGTTTGGAGCGCTTAGCACTGCTTTGAAGAAGGCGAGTAAGCGTTTAATGGTTGGAGAGAGGCTTGAAAGGGCTCTTTTTGAAATTTCTGCTAATATTAAGAGCAATGTTCTTGAGAGGACAATGTGGCTTATTTCTGAGGGAATAAAAAACGGGGGGCAGATTTCCCAGCTTCTTGTGCAGTTGAGCAATGATTTAAGGGAAGAGAACGCGCTCAAGGCTGAAGTGTCTTCAAACACCGCCATGTATGTCATGCTTATTTTCTTTTCAGCCGCTTGCGGAGCGCCGGCTCTTTTTGGAATCAGCAGTTTTATTGTTGGTGTAATGACTGAACAGACGGCAAACATTGGGCTTGACCCTGAGGTTATGCAGGGGTATTCTGCAAAGAATCCTGCGCTTGGTTTGATTGGAATCCCTACATCCACAATTACTGAGGATTTTATTGTTATTTTTTCGATTGTTGATCTTTTGATTACAAGCATTTTTGCCTCGCTTGTTCTGGGGGTAATTAACAGCGGGAGCGAAAAGGGCGGAGTTAAGTATTTCCCGATGATTTTGATTATTTCTCTTGTGCTTTTCTTTATTACAAGGGTTGTTGTTACGGTTGCTTTCGGCGGGCTTGCCGGAGCTTAATAAAAAAATAAGTAGAGCGCGTTTTTAGCGTTTATTCTTTTTCTGCAATCCAGCCCATTTTGTAGAATATTAGGAGCAGGAGTCCTGCAAATCCGGCCATGAGTAGTATTACTATTAGAAAAGCGAGGTTGTGGTCCTGCATCGGGAGGAGTATGTTCATTCCGAATATTCCCGATATTGCGGTGAACGGCACTGCGAGGGTTGTTATTATTGTTAGGACTTTCATTACCTGGTTCATTTTGTTTGACACTGTGTTTAGGTGAGCGTCTATTAGGCTTGCAAGTTCTTCTTTCTGGTTTTCTGTTATTTCGTCAAAGTGAAGTATTTCTTCGTACAGAGTTGTCGCGTCGGAGTCGGAGTAATCATTTTTTCTTGTGAGCATTCCTAGTATGCTTAGATAGTTTTTTGTGACGTTTCTTATCCGCATGATTGTTTTTTTAGCTGTGAATATCTTTTGCATTGTGTGCTTGGTTCTTCCTTTAAGCACAAGCGCTTCTATTCTTTCTATTTCAGCTTCAACTTTTTCCTGTTCGAGCAAAAGCACTTCCATTTCTTCGTCAATTACTTTAACCATTAGTAATTCTGGTTTTCTTGCAAGTTCAGCGTGTTTTTGGAGGCGTTTTTCAAATTCTTCGTCTTTTCTTTCTCCGCTCCATTCAACTTTTCCGCTTTTTGCGCCTATAACAAATGTTCGTATGAAGTGGCTCTCGCCAGGGTGAATTGTTTTTAGTTTGAAAAGAAAAGCGCCCTTGTTCGCGGTGTATAAGTCAAATCCGGGAAGGGTTTCTCCAAATAATCTTCTCTCGGTTTTTATTGTGTGCGCCGGCATGAATTCTATGTTTTCCATTTTGAGATTAATGAATTAAGTAATATTAAAGCGTTGCTTTGAGTTTATTTTGTCACTGTGCCTGTGCATATTACAAATGTTGATGATGTGAGTCCGCCTTCTGTTGTGTAATTGATGTCTATTCTTCCGTTTGTGAATGTCTCTCCGACTACAAGCAGGTCAATTCCTTGTATTACTGCTTCTTGATTTTTTGGAACGGATGTAGAAAGCGCTGTCCCTGTTCCTCCAAAGTCTCCGTTTCCTGTGGCTGTTATTGCGCTGATGTTTGAGCCGGTAACGTTTGTGAGAGTTATTCCTACTCCGCCTGCCCCGGGGTTCACTACCCATTCTTTTGCTATGAAGAATGGTCCCTGGCTTTGGCATGATACTCCGCCTGTGCCTGTGCTTGTGATAAAAATCAAAACGCCTATTATGAGTGCTATTACTATTAGCGCCCACCCGTATCCCACAAGGTATTCAAGCGCGGATTGTGCGTTGTTTTCTTTCATTCTTTCACTTACAAAGGAACTGAATTGGAGTATTTAAGGGTTGTGTGTTTGCATGAATGCCTTTTAGAGCGCCGCCATGCTTGGAATAATTTTTGGCTAAAAAAAGAGAAGCTCCAAAAACTGCTTTTGGCAGTCTTTGGGCTTTAGAGGTTAATAACTTTATACAGTACCTGAGCAAACGATTGTTGCTGATCCTGTTAGTCCGCCTTGTGTTACGTAATTAACGTTAACTTTAGCGTCGTTGAATGTTCCTGCTGAAACAGTTCCTGTTCCTGATACAGTGAATGTATCGTTCTTTAGAACATTGTCGTCTGGGCTAACTCCTCCTACGAAGTTAACATCAGCGAA
>CAZJAE010000060.1:0-5428 GCA_964544205.1 uncultured archaeon | reverse complement strand
TTACTGAATCGCAGAAAACTGTTTCGCTTGTTAAAGTTGCGCTTGATTCTCTTGGCGCAAGAATTGCCCAGCTTGAGCTTGATGTTGAGCAGATGAAGGTTCACAAGTTCAGGAAAAAATCAATGATTTTTTCTTACGCTATGCTTTCGTGCGGGGCTGTTTTGTTTGTGGTTGTTCTTGCTTTGTTTTTAATGAATTTTAAAACTCTTGACATGGCGCAGATTGTAATGCTTGGAATGCTTATCTTAACAAGCATTGCGTTTATGTTCGCTTCAATTGTCGGCTAATGATTCAATTTTAATCCCTTAAAACTGATTTAAACTCAAATTTGACAAGTTTTTAGGAGAGTTTTTGCCGCGTTCAGAGTTTATAAATCTATTTAAATTATTGCGAGTGAGGCGCTTTTTTTTAAGTTTTTTCCAGCCAAGCGAATGATTTATATGCTTCTTGTCGCAGTAATTCCTTGTTGGTGAGTCGCATGGTTGAACAAAAAAAGGGCAAAAAAGGCGCTGAAGAGCAGATTGATGATAAAACCGCTCAAAATGCCAAAAATCCTGATTTAAACCCTTCAAACCAGCTTGACGAAGCTGATTTTGAGGAAAGCGCTGATGACGATTCTATTGATGATTCTGATGATGATTCTTCCTTGAATGGAAGCGAAGTTGATGAAGGAAAACTCCCTTTTCCAAGGGCTACAATAACTAACCTTGTCAGAAAGAACGTTTCAAAGGGAAAGCAGATTAAGGGGACTGTGAAGGATGAGATGAATCTTTGGGTCAACACAATGGTTGAGCGAATCGCAAAGAAAATGAATTCCCAGCCTTACACATTTGTTAATTACGACATGCTTAAGGACGCAATAGCGCCTTACGATGATTTGCAGAGCATAAATAAGCAGCGCGAGGAATTGATTAAGAAAATAAACTCCATTAAGGGCGAGTGCGACGCGGTAATATCCCAGATTGACGCTGAAGCAAAGTCAAAAGCAGTTTCGCTCAAGCTCGAACAGGAAGACTTGCCTTTCCCAAAAGCTACTATTACTAACAAACTTCGAAAGCACCTTGACGGCAGGAAAACTATTAAGGGTCCTGTTAAGAGGGGTTTGAATGTATGGCTTGGGAATTTGGTTGCAAGGGTGTCAAAGAAAATGGATTCCTATCCTTATCCTTACATTGACCGATCCATGTTCAAAGAATCGGTAGAGCCTTACGAAGCAGTGGGCGAGATTGAGCTTGAAAAGGAAAGAATCATTCAGCAGATGGAATCAATGCGCACAGTATGCGATTTGTTGATTCTTGAAATCAACCACAAATTCAAAATCTGAAGCAAATAAAGTGTTTTTAAAAAAAGGCGCTTTTCTTTTCGCGCTTTTTTTACCAGTTTTTCAAAATACTGTGCTTTTTTTAAGTGCGGGTCATCTTTTTATATTTGAAAGTTTTTCTTAATGATTGAGTTAAATGAAGAAACTTTTGTTTTTGCTGTTTGTTTTGTCAGTTTCGGCGGTTGTTTTCGCAGCCGATGTGAGTCTTGTAAAGTTTTACAACAATTCTGTAGAGTCCCACGCGTGCAAGCCGGGAGAGGTTCTATGCGGGTACACTAATAACGTTTTTGTTGATTCTACAGTGTTTGCTCCATGCGGAACTGCAGGCGCTGTGAGGGTTCTTGGCTTAAGCGATCCTACTAACGCTCACGCGGAGACAAATGCCTTCACTAATTACCGCGATTACAATATCTGCCTTGCGTCTTCTTACTTTTCCTCCAATTGTTATTATTCTGCAAAGGGGGCTGCATGTAATGCAGGCGCCGGTTATGCTTGCAGTTTTGGTTTAAGCGATTTTTCTAATGCCCACCTTTCTTCATGCAATACTTTCGGCGCTGAGGAAGTGAAGCTCTGCTGTAAACCGGTGATTGTTTCTCCTTCCTGCCCTTCAACAATAAACTTCTTTACGGACAAGTCGTATTATGTTTCAGGAGAGAATATTGTTTTTAGCTATCAGTGCCTCGGGGGGTCTCCGGTTTCTTTTGACTCAAACATTCTTGTCGGTCCTGACAATCTGAACTTTTTCCAAAACGGTGCTAATCAGTGCGACTCTTCGGTAAAGACTTTCACTATTAATTCTTCTTCTCTTAATCTTGGCGGGCTTTTGAGCAAGGACTTTTCTTCAGTGATTGTAAGGAGCAATAATACCTGCCCTTCGGCTTCAATCGCATTTAATGTTTCAGCAACAGGAACTCCTCCGATTATCGGTCCGGGCGGGGCTGGGGACTGCAATATTCTAAAATTTGAAGCTCAAAAATCGTTTTACGATTCAAACGTCTCGATTTTGTACTCATGCCATTACGATAACCTTGACGCTAACCTGGTAATTTTTGATCCTCTTGGGAATGTTCTTTCAAACAACACTGGTTTGAACTGCTCAACAGCAGAAAAGATTTTCAATAATTACAAAGTGCCTTCCTCAATTTCAGGAAATCCTTTCTTTGCAAGGCTTAGTGTCGGAAAATGCGTTAAGGATTCTTTCTTTCCGGTGACCAAAGCTCCTGAAGAAAATACTACAATTCCGGACAATAACATTTTTGCGCTGCTTGCGGTAATTGCAGCGGTTGTTTTAATAGTGTCTTCAAAAAGCGGCGGGAAAAAATGAGTTGGGCCGCGTTTTTGACTGGATAGTTTAGTGAAATTTATTGGTGGTAAAAAATGGTTTCTTTCAGCGGTTTTGATAAGTTGCTTGTTTTGGGTTTGGTTGTTGTTTTGGGTGTTGTTTTTGTTACCGCCGCTGTGAATGTTGATACTGCGAGGCCATATCATCAGTTCTCGCAGGTCGCTGTGGGCGTTGAGTCTGTGGTTGATAATAATGTTCTTCTTGCAAAGTACGGGGGCACCGGAGTGGTGTCCTGTTCTGACGGTAATCTGCTAAAATGGAGTTCTGCTTTGAATTCTTGGACTTGCGGGAGCGTAACGGTTACCGCGTCTGGTCTTCCTGCGTGCGCGAGCGGGCAGGTTCTAAAATATGACGGCTCAAACTGGACTTGCGGAACTGACTTGACTGGGGGCGCTGGGTCTTCAACTATTTACTTGTGGAAAGTACTTGCCGACAAGGTTCCTTACGGGACTGCTACAAGCGTTCCTGCGAATACTTGCGCGGGTCCTTTGCTTGTTGATATTTCAATGGATGCTTTTAGGCTTGACGGGGGCGGGGATGCTTTGGCTTCAAAAATATTTAGCATGTCTATTGACGGGGTTTCTAATCCTGCCAATTCTCTTGAATTCGGCTCTACAAAAGGCGGTTCTAACGGGCATTACTGGGGATACAAAGCGGCTGGTTTGAGCAAAACATTTTCGGTTTCGGATTATTCAGTTAATCATTCTTTTGTCGGTGCGGTGACTGGTTCAACTCTTGTAACTGTAACAAACGCGGTTTATTCAATTTACTGCCTTGGCTCTTCTGGAGGGGCGGGGCCTGTTGGTCCTTCTGGAGTTAATAAAATAATTGCCGGCAGCGGTGTCAGCGTTTCTCCTTCAAGCGGCACAGGGGATGTTACTGTTTCAAACACTGGAGTGACGAGCGTTGCGGCGGGCGCGGGCATTAGTGTGAGCGCTTCTACTGGGGGAGTAACTATTTCAAATACTTCAATGTCTCAGAGTACAGCAACTACTTTTTGCAACACCATTGATACTGCTGCGGCTGGAAGAACCGGCGTTCTTTCGCTTGTAAAAAACGGACGGAATATTTGCGAAGATGATGATGGCTGTTCTTACAGGATTTGGAGGTATGATACCCGCTCTGGGTCTAATTACAGGCCGGCAGGTTCAAGGTTTTACACAAGCTATCCTGTAATGTTTAGGCAGAAGGCAGTGAGCGGAGCGCATTACTGGCATGACGCTTACGGGGATAATGTTGGAGTAAACGGGGACGGGACGGATAAAAGATTTTTAGATTGGGACCAAGGGATAGCGCTTTGGGACGATTATGGATTTTCAGAGTCAGGGTATAACGCTGTGTATTATGTTCAGACTCAAAACAGCTGGGATGCTCCGGTTTATTTCATAATAAGTGTGTGCGATTACTAAAAAGCTTTTTTGTTTGAATTGCTTTTTTCTAATTCGCGCCGGTTTTTTTTACTTTTTTCGTTTCACAATTCAGCGTTGAGCTTTTCACGCATTTTATTTGCAACTATTGAGTGAGGGTTGTAGAATAGAAAAGCTTCTATTTGCCCGATGTTTTTTGTGTGATTGTTTTCTTTTATTGATGCTTTTTCGAAATCAATTATTACCGGAACAAATTCTTTCTCAAGCTTTTCTCCGATTCTTTCAACTACTAAAATATTTTTTCCTACTTGTAGCTGGTTGTGGCTTAGATTAACTGAATCAAGCGCGAGGAGCTGTTTGTATAGTTTTTTCAAAAACTCCCAGACTACCTGTCTTGCAGTGTTCTTTTCAAACACTTCGCTTAAAATCCAGTCGACAAGTTTTTTTCCTTTCACATATTCCATCAGAACATAATTTTCTTCAAAATTCACTTCTTCCGCTTTTGGACCCACTCCTGCTTTGTTTGCGAGGAGCAGCATTTTCCCTTCGCGCTCGGCAAGATCCTTTCTCGGACTCTTCTCACGCACTTCTTTTAGAACAAGTTCTCTTCCATCTTCTGTTTTTACAAGCCACACGTAAGAGCTCCACCCTTTTGCAATCTGCTTGATTTTTTCAAATTTCATCTTAACGCGTCCTTTTTTTGGATGTGCCTGAATTTATTAGTATTATAAATATTTAAATATCCAAATTGCCTTCCTATTGCGTGGTTTCTTTCAGTAGTTTTGACAAGCTGCTTGTTCTCGGGTTAGTTGTTGTTCTCAGCGTTGTTTTTGCAACTGCAGCAATTAATGTTGACACTGCAAAACCTTATCATCAATTTTCTCAAATAGCGGTTGGAATAGAATCAGTGGCTGATAATAATGTTCTTCTCGCAAAGTTTGGAGGCACCGGGATTGTTTATTGCGCTGACGGGAATGTGTTGAAGTGGAGCGGCGGTGTTAGCGGGGGCTGGGCTTGCGGAACTGACTTGACTGGCGGTGCGGGAGTTAGTTTGCCTGTTTGTTCTAATGGACAGGTTTTGAAAGTTAATGGAACAGTTTGGGCTTGCGGGACGGATTTAGCCGGCGGCGCTGGCGTAACTTTGCCGACTTGCGCTAATGGGCAAATTTTGAAATATAATGGGAGCGCTTGGGTTTGCGGTGATTTGCTTGCCGGGCCTGTTGGTCCTCAAGGTCCTGCCGGTCCGCAGGGGCCTGTCGGCGCTACTGGCGCAACAGGCGCCACAGGGGCTCAGGGTATTCAAGGCATTCAAGGTCCAATTGGTCCTGCGGGAGTGCCTCCTTGCACTTGGAATGGAAAAACTTACAGCGCCGGAACATTTTGTTTTACTCAAATTCC
>CAZJAE010000059.1:3460-5519 GCA_964544205.1 uncultured archaeon | reverse complement strand
AGTAAGACGTAAAGCAAATCGTCAATTGACGTATTGGTTTTTGTTTTTTCTTTATTATATATTATTATAGACGGGCGCGCATTATTCATGTATGAACTCGGTTAAAGTTCCTGTTAAGGGGTTTAATAGACTTGTTCAGACAAGAAGGAGACTGGCTTTTGATATTAAAGGACAGGAAGTTAGAAGCAGGGAGAGGCGGACTTATTCGGATTTAGGCCCAAAGGAGTCAAAAGCTGCTTTTGAGGTTTATAGAAAAATTCGTTCTTTTCTCGCTGTTGATAAAATGTATTTTTCTGATCCTGCTGTCGCGGGTTTTAAAGAGAGGGTTAAAACCCCGCTTGGAATTGCCGTGATTGAAAATGTGCGAAATCTTCGGGCGGATGATTATCTTGGAAATAATAGTTTTGGTATTTTGAGAGTGTCTTTAGGAAAGAGGCAGATGTTTGTAAAGATTGAGGATTCTAGATCTGCGGAGCACCGTGTGCTTGGGCACAAAATTGTGGATTCTTTTTTGAGAAAAAAAGGCGCGCAAATTGATGGCTTTCGCTTTAAAGTTGAGCCACTTCACGCTGCGCATGATTTTTTGCTTGAAAAGGCTTCACGAACTATTTATGCAACTGATTTTTATCCAAAAGAGAGTTTTACAATGGTCGGCAATCTCCCGCCCAAAGTTGAGCATAAGGTTAATGAGGCGATTAAAAAACTCCGCGGGCTTGTAATCATGGAGCACAGGAACCATTATGTCGGAGAGATTAGCCCTGTTAATGCGCTTTATAATCCAAGGACAAAGACTATTGTCTTGTTTGATTTGTATGCTTTTTTAGCACCCCCTGATTCAGTCACGCGCAGGAAATAAATTTGTTCTTTTCAAAGGACTACCAGTTTTGTTCCGCTGACGTGTTTATTTTTTGCGAGTTCGCTGTATAACGCCCTTATTTTTTCTGCCGTGCCTTCTATTAGGAATATTTCTATGCATTTTTTTCCTACGTGCTGGTGCATGTGGGTTTTTACCATTTCGTCATTTGAGTGGAGTATTTTTTCAAGGCTGTCATGGTGTTCGTGCGATACTACTAGCACTGCGTTTACTTTGCCTTTGAGTTTTGAGTGTTCTTTTGCCTCGTTTCCAAGCGAGCGAAGAGCTGCCCGCACTAGTTCGCTTCTGCCTTTTAGCCCCAAAATCTTCTGCAGTTCGTCTATTTCTGCCGCGCTTTCGCCGGGCATTGAAAAACTCACTATTTCAGCCATTTTTTCACCAAATATTGATTAATAACTTAATGCGTTTAATCAGAATAAGTTATTAACAAATAGGTTTAAAATTATTAACATTGAGTTTTACTTCAGGAAGTGTTTTGAATGTATTTTGAATTGCTTGTTTCTCTGCTTGTCATTTCGCTTGCGTCGTTAGTAGGGGTTTTTACTTTAAGTATTAATCACAAAAAGCTTGAGCATTTTCTTGAAGCAATGGTTGCTTTTGCAATAGGAGCTCTCTTAGGAGATGTATTTATTCACTTGCTTCCAGAGCTTGGAGAAAAAGGCTTGTCGCTTGATATCTCAGTTACTATTCTTGTCGGAATACTTGCTTTTTTTGTTCTTGAAAAAATAATTCACTGGCATCACTGCCACCATGTTGAGCATTCTAACGTTTGTGAAGTCCCTTCTTTTGGGCATGTTGCCCTTGCAGGGGACGCGTTGCATAACTTTATTGATGGATTGATTCTTGGGGGTGCTTTTATTGCAAGCCCTGCTGTCGGGATTGCAACTGCGATAGCGATTTTGCTTCATGAAGTTCCGCAGGAGATCGCGGATTTTGGGGTGCTGTTAAAGAGCGGGTTTAGCCAGAAGAAAGCTCTTGCTTACAACTTTTTAATTTCGCTTACTGCGTTTTTAGGCGCGGGTGTTGCGCTTGTGGTTTCAGGAAGCGCTGATTTTGCGCCTTATTTAATCGCATTTACAGTAGGCGGATTTTTGTATCTTGCCGGAACTGATTTGCTTCCCCAGCTTCATGAAAGGTTTTCAAAAAAAGAAGCTATTATTCAGTTCATTTGTATTGTTATCGGCG
>CAZJAE010000059.1:0-3450 GCA_964544205.1 uncultured archaeon | reverse complement strand
CGTTGCTGTGATGCTTGCGTTGCTGCAACTTGGATAAAAAAATACCTTTTTCAAAAAGCGTTTGTGTTGAATAAAGGCAAATTACTTTTTTGCCCTTATTTCTTTTAGTATTTTTTCAGCGTTTGTCTGGGTAACTTCTTTTGCTTCAACCATTTTTTCTGCAACTATGTCAATTTCGTTTCCAACCGCGCCTGCCTGTACTGCGAGGTTTTTCGAGTGGAGTTTCATATGCCCTGCTTGTATCCCTGTTGTGGCAAGTGCTCTCATTGCAGCCATGTTTTGCGCTAGCCCTACTGCTGCGCCTACGCTTGCGAGTTCTTTTGAGGTTTTCACACCGAGTATTTTGAGGGAAAGCTGCGCGAGCGGGTTTGATTTCATTGTTCCGCCGATTGTTGCAAGCACCATTGGCATTTCTATTTCTCCGACAAGGTCGCCGTTTTTGTCTTTATAGTATTTTGTGAGCGGAGCGTATGCGTGTCCATATGCCGCGTAGCTGTGTGCTCCTGCTTCCACTGCCCTAAAATCGTTTCCTGTGGCTATTGTGAGCGAGTCTATTCCGTTCATTATTCCTTTGTTGTGGGTTGCGGCTCTGAACTGCGTCGCTACCGCGAATTCATAAGCGTCAAGTATTCTTTCCACTACTTCATCTCCTTTCATTTCTCCTTTAACGCTTTCTTCAAGGGATTTTTTTGTCCAAGTAGTTGTGGCTTTTGCTTTTCTGTGCACTGCGAGGTTTGAGATTATTCTAAGCCTCACTTCTCCTCCGCTTAGAGCTTCAAGTTTTGGAGTAATTTTTTCCGCCATTGTGTTTATTGCATTTGCCCCCATTGCGTCTCTTACATCCACAAGTAGCTGGAGCGCTATCATTTCGCCTCTTGGCGTTTTTATCACTTCGCCTGTCAAGTCGCGCGGTCCTCCGCCGAATTTTACAAGCACTGAGTCTATGTTTTTTAAGTCTTCAAGGAGTTCGGCTTTTTTTGATAGTATTTTTTTAAGCGCCTCATTAGCATTTTTGCACTTCACAAGCTGTATTTGTCCTATCATTACAGGCTCGTCCACTATTGTCTTGAATCCTGTTGAGAGTTTTGCGGCGTTGCTTGCTGCTGCTACTACGCTTGGCTCTTCTAAAACGAACGGCACAATATATTCTTTGCCGTCTATTACAAAGTTCATTGCAAGTCCGTATGGGAGGGGGAATGTTCCGACAACGTTTTCAATCATTCTGTTTGCAGTGTCGAACGGGAGAGGACCTTCTTTTGTGAGGAGTTGTTTTTCCTGCTCTGTTAAGTTAAATTCCCGAACAACGATATCCTGTCTTTCTTTCACGCTTTTTTTGTAGAAATCCCTGAATGCTTCTTTGTTCATTTTTCCCACCGCCTAAATGAAAATTACCGCTCGACAAATTGAGCATCATATGTCTTTGTTTGTAGTGTCAACTTTTGGAACTGCTTTGTCCATTTCTGTTATATTCTTTATTCCCATTGCTTCGTCGGCAATTTTTTTGTCCAAGAACTTTATTATCGACTGCGCAGCTTTTCTTCCTGAATCTACTGCGGATATTACCGTTTTTGGTCCGTGCACGCAGTCGCCTGCGGCGAATACGTTTGGTATGAGCGTCTGGTGGCTTTCATTCACTTCTATGCATCCCGTCTTGTTTGTTCTTAGCGGTGTTTTGAGGGAATCATCATCGTCATGTTCCTGCCCTATTGCGAAAACCACTTTGGATGCTTCAATTTCGCCTCTTACATGATTTTCGTAAACTACTTTTTCAACTTTTTCAGTTCCTAAGAATTCTTTTACTTTAACTCCGAAAATGAACTTTGCTCCTTCTTCTTTTGATTCTTCAAAGTCTTTTATTGAGATTCTTTGTTTTAGTTGTTCTTCTGTTTCAACCGTGAGGCAGGTTACGTCCCCACCGAGTCTTAAAGCGCTTCTTGCAGCGTCTATTCCTACATATCCCGAACCAATCACTACTACTTTTTCTCCGGGAGATATCATTGTGAGCCCGCTTTGGTTTAGGTTTACTAAGAATTTCATTGCACTCATAATGTTTTTGAGTCCTGAGCCTGGAACGTCGAGTCTTTTTGATTTGCCTACGCCGGTTCCTATGAATACCGCGTCGTATTTTTTTGCAAGTTGTTCAAGCGATTCTTCGTTTATTTTTGCGTTTGGTTCAAAGTCTATTCCAAGGTCATGGAGTCCTGATAGTTCTCTTGCAACTATGTCTTTTGGTAGTCTAAATTCTGGAACGCCGTATTTTATTACTCCGCCGAATGTGTTTGTTCCTTCAAGAACTGTTACATGTATTCCGATTATTGAAAGGTATGCTGCTACTGCCAGTCCGCTTGGTCCTGAGCCCACTACTGCAACATTTTTTCCTACAAGGTTGTGTCTTGGAGGGTAAGGTGCGTTGTCTCCTATGAATCTTTCAATTCCGCCTATTGTTACCGGGCCGTCTTTTGTTTTTGCCAGGATGCAGTTTCCTTCGCATTGTCTTTCGTGCTGGCATATTCTTCCGCATATGCTTGGGAAAAAGTTTCTTTCCCTTATTATTGTGACTGCTTTAACTATATCGCCTTCTTTGAAGGCTTTTATGAAGCCGGGGATGTTTACTCCTGCCGGGCATCCTTTTACGCATGATGGAACCGGGCATTGAAGGCACCTCATTGCTTCGCTTAGTGCCTGTTCTTTTGTAAAGCCGAGTTCAACTTCCTTAAAAGTAGTTTTTCTTTCTTCAATAGGCAGTAAAGGAACTTTCATTTAGTATCACTAACCAAAAAACGATTCGTTTTCCCCGATTTTCTTCGCCTTAGAGTCAAGCTTTGCCGCTCACCAAAGGCAGACGAAATTTAGGGAAAAACAGGTATAAAAACTTATCCAAAAAACGAAACTGCGTTCGTCAATTGTCGATGGGTTTTATTTTTTGCCTGAGTAAAGCATCCAATAGTAGAATCCGTTAGGGTCTGGAGCAGTCGTTGGGTGGGTTTCGTTTCCGCTTGTCCAGTTTGAGATAAAAGCCCCGGTTGTTGATGAGTGTCTTGATATGTAATTGTTTGATGTGCTTCTCCCAACAATTACTTCTCCTGCTGTTCCGGATGGAATATAGAAGAATTGGGTTATTGTTTCGGCATACCCTGTGGAGTTTGTCCATGCGGTTGTGTTGTCGCTTGAATTTATTTTCACGATGTCAGCGTTTGATTTTAAGAAGTACACTCCGCCTGTCTGATCAACGGCTATTCTTGGAACATTTCCGGCATATTCAAACAATTTGTTTCCGCTTGTGTCATATTTTAGGACTTTTCCGCTTCCGTCGCAGCTTATCCACAAGTATCCTAATGAGTCAAACTTGAATCCGGTTGTTGAGATTGTTGTCGGGCATTCTGCTTCAAAGCTGAAAAGCGTTGCGCCTGTCGAGGAGTCAAGTTTTTCTATTGTTGTTGACGGCCCTGC
>CAZJAE010000058.1:5299-5613 GCA_964544205.1 uncultured archaeon | reverse complement strand
CACAAAAATAGTGCTTAACTATATAAATACCCGTTAAGCACATTTATAAATGTTTGGGCTTGAATTTGGGCATATAAAGGGCTTGGTATTGTTGCTCAAATAGCTAATTATTGGCATTTTAACAGGCTATTAGCATAGGTTTTTTGGCTTTGTTTTGCAAAGTGCTTGTTTTTATTGCTCTTTTGCAGTAATTTTGTTATTGGTTATCATGCCTGCGCCTAAAGTAAATGGAGAAATGCACTGGAAAAGGGGCTCTAACGGACTTGCAAGTTATTTTCCTTCAGGGGTGAAGACGAGCAGGGAGAGGGCTAGTA
>CAZJAE010000058.1:4746-5289 GCA_964544205.1 uncultured archaeon | reverse complement strand
GCTAGTAGGACTCTTAGAAAGGTTGTGACTACTGTTTGCACAAAGCCTAAGCGTCTGCCCGAGCATGACGCTTTTTTGCGGGAGCACCGTGGCGAGATTAAGGTTTTTGCCGATATTGGGGCGGCTAATTCAATGGGCGCGCCCACTTCTTTTGATGCCAAGCACGCTCTTGGGGCCAATTCTCGGGTTGTGGCAGTGGATATTTTGAAGTTTAACGAGGCGGAGGCAAAAAAGAATCTTTTGGAGCATAAAATGCCTCTTAAAACCGGCGATGTTGAGCCGTTGCTTTTTTCTCTTTCCAGAAAACCCCTTCCTTTTAAGTGCGATGCTATTCGCCTCGCTACTGTTACTAATTACATGTCGGATAGCGAGAGGAGGAGGGCGCTTGTGAATGCTTGGAAGAGTCTTCGCCCTAACGGGTATTTACTCGGAGCGCAAATCCGCCAGCAGTTTGTTTTGCAAAAAACCCCGCGCGGGTTTAGAATGATTAAAGACTGGTAAATAACCTGTTTAAACTTCTTAGCGCGTTGTTTAAAAAATTGT
>CAZJAE010000058.1:0-4736 GCA_964544205.1 uncultured archaeon | reverse complement strand
ATTGTTATTGCGGTCAGGTTTTTGCCTGCCGCTAAAATAAGTTTTATTTATTCAAGAAGCTTCGCGTTCACAACGCCTTCTTGTCCTGGTCTGTTTGTTACTTCGGCAAGTTTTTCGCTTCCGTCAACCTTTACTCTGATTATTGCTCCTTTTGTGGAGATGTTTGCTCTTCCGTACAGCCTGTTTGCGTTGTTGTCCTTTACTGATGTTATTTCAGCTTTGATTACTTTTCCCTTGCTGTTTGTAACGTTTGCAAATTTTACTTCTAATGCCCTTACTTTTTTAGTGTTTCCAAGGCCCTTCTTTGACTCTACTTTGTTTTCTTTTACAGTAGCGTCTGTTTTAGTCATTGCGCTTGCTCCGCCTTTCCATGCAAGTTTCTTGTCCACAGCGTTGACTGTGCTTCTCTTGCCCCCGCTTGGTTTCTTATCGTCTCTCATGTGCCACTGTACCATTTTTACTCACCAATTGCTTCTATTATAGAATACAAATTCAGTAATAGTGCAGGTTTTTAAATGTTGTTTTAAGAGGGAAAAACCGCCGGTTTTGGGGGTTAACTTGGGGTTATTCTTTTCCTTTTGAGAATCCGCCAATGTATGCAAGGGTGTATACTTCAGCGTCTTTGTAAAGGATTCTTTCTTTTCCGGAGAAGTTGTCAATAGCTCCTCTTGAATTGTTTTTGTACTCCCACTCGCCTTCAATTATTGATTTTGGCCCCCTGTATGGGTTTTTTTCATTCACCATTGAGAGTGCTTTTCTTAACAGCGTGTAGCATTCTTTAGTAAGTTCCTCATTTTTTGAGAATTCTTCTTCCGTTGTCCCGTAGTAGTTCATCGCCCAGATGGGTTCTTCTTTGTGCCACACTATTTCTATTCCGCTAAATGAGTAGTGTCCAAAGTAAGTGTCTTTGAATTTGTAGTTGCCCGCAGTGTATTCAAACTCGCTTAGTCCGTCTTCTGTTGTTTTGTACTTCACCCCGCTTGCGTAAGCGTTTATTTTTGCCTCTATGATGAAGTTTTTGATTATTTTTTCAAGTTCTTTGTCTTCTCTAATTAGTTTTGAGTAATCAGCCATTATGTTTCGCCTGATCTATATTACTTTTCCTGCGTTGTTGTTAAAACACAATACGTTTGTTCTTTTGTTATTGTTCCGCAATTTCTTCAAAAGCGCTTTGGCTTGGTTCTTCCACAATCCCAGTGTTTTCGTCTTCTTCGAGTTCGTATTTTTTCTCCGGATCGAATTTTGTTTGGAGTACTTTTTGTATTAGCTTTGCTTTTTTCACTCCGAGTCCTTCCACTTCTTGGAGTTCTTTTTCGTTTGCGTTGACTATTTGTTTTATTGTTCCGAATTTTTCCAGCATTGCTTTTGCGAGCGCGGGTCCGACCATTGGGAGTCCTTCCATTATGAATCTCTGTTGTTCTTCAAGCGAGAGTCCTTTTCTTCCTACGAGGAGGCGGAGTTCGGTTTTTTTGTCTATTTGTTCGCGCTTTGCGATAGTGTATAAGTATTCCGCGGTTTCGTTCGCGTTTTTGGTGTTGATGATTGGTATTTGGTAGTCAAGCGCAATGCTTGAAAGCGCGCCAAGTATCGCGTTTCGGTGGACGTTTCTTAAAGTGAATAAGTCCTGCATGTTTCCTTCCATTATGATGAGGGGTTTTGCGTAGTTTTCGCGCATGTTTTTGAGTTGTCCGAATAGTCTCCCGTCAAGCATTGAGCTTAGGAAGTCTTCAGTGGTTTTTCTTTCAGCGCACACATCTTTGCTCAAAATATAATCTCCAACGTCAAGGGGTTTCATTATTATCTTCACTCCTGGTTTTTGGAAAAGTTCTTTATTCACGCTTGCTGCTTGTTCTCTTGAATCAACGAAAATAATTATCTGCTCGCTTTTGTCTTCGGCGAATGTTGTTAGGAGCGTCTGTTCTGGGAGGGCGAATGTATCGGCTTTTTTCATTTCTTTTAGTGTTTCCTTCATTTTGCGTTCTTTGTTTCTTGCCGTCCAGTAGAATGCCTCATCCCTCGTGTTTTTCGCCATGAGTATTATTGTTCTTCCTTTGCCGAATCTCCCTGTTCTTCCCCTGCGCTGGATTGTCCTTATTTCGCTTGGCACGGGTTCGAAGAATACTACGAGTTCCACTGCGGGGATGTCAAGTCCTTCTTCTGCCACGCTTGAAGTGACAAGCACGTTGTGTTCTCCGCTTCTTAATTCGTCGAGGACTTGCTGCTGCACTTTTTGGCTCATTCCTTTTTCTTTTCCCTTCGTAGCCTGTCCTATGAATTTTGTCGCTTTGATTATTCCTTTTGCTTCTTCGCTGTTTGATAAAAACTCCACTACTTCTTTTATTGAGTCTCTGTAATGGTTGAATACAAGGACTTTGCTTTCTGGCTGGAGCGTGAATTGTTCGATAAGGATTTTTTTGAGTTCTGCGTACTTTGGGTGCTGGACTTTATCTTTGAAGAGTTTTCTTGTGAGGATAATTGCCAGTTTTATGTCTTCGTCAGCGAGTATTGTTTTTGCGGCTTTGCTTTTTCCCTTTTCAGCGTCTTCTTCGAGCTTGTCAAAGTAATTATTCAATGCGCCTATCCCTTGGGTTTCTATTAGTTCTTCCGCGTGGGATACTTTTAGCATTGCGGCGCACTTGCTTGCTGCAAAGAAGAGGCTTGGCTGTGTCTTGCCGTGGGCTATTATTCTTTTTCTTATTCCTGCCTGCATTTCAAGGAGCCTTATTTTGTTGTAGTATCTCTTGTTTTCCGTCATCGCCATTCCAAGCGATTTGAGGGTTTTTAACTGGCGTTTTTGGAATTCTTCTAAATGCGTTTTTATTTTCAAAAAATCAGCTGGGAGCTCTACTTTCACCCAGTCAATTTCTATTTCGTTCACGTATTGTTTAACGTCGTGATCGTTTGTGTCCTTTATTTCAATATTTTTGATGCTTAGATTTCTGCACACGTCTTGTATGTGTTCTTCTTCGCTTCCGGGGCTTGCTGTTAGGGCGAGCACGAGCGCGGAGGGGTTTTGTTTTTGGAGCTGGAGGTTTACAAATACATAAGCGTATTCCCCTATCGCTCTGTGGGCTTCGTCAAATATTACCAGTCCAAAATCAGTGAGGCTTATTTTTCCTGTGAGTAAATCGTTTTCAATAGTCTGCGGGGTTGCGTTGATTATTCTTTTTGTTTTGTAAAGTTCTGTTCTTTCTTTTGTTCCTGTGGTTCCTGTAATTGACACAATTTCTTTCTCGTCAATCGCCATGAATTTTTTAAAGCTTTTTTCGTGCTGGACTACAAGCGGTTTTGTCGGGGCGAGGAAGAGGATTTTCTTTTCAGGGTTTTTTTCCAGTGTGTATGCGGCAAGCATTACTGCGACTATTGTTTTTCCAAGCGCCGTGGGCGCTACTACAAGAGTGTTTCCCTTGTCTATTATTCTTGAAACAAGGACTTCTTGGTATAGTCTTGCCTCTACCGTGTCGGGCTTTATCAGTTTGTGGCTTACAAACACCATGCGATAGAGTTTAGGTTTAGAGGGGTTTTAAAGACTCTCGAAGGGGTTTGCCAGTGCGTCTGTTAGTTTTTGGAGCGGATTGTAATTATTCCAATCACTGCGGCAATTAGTAATGTAATTGGGATTAGTCCGTTGTCTGGAATGGTTTGGACTGGTTTTTGGCTTTTTGCGTTCAGGAATACTGTTTTTGAGCAGAGGTCGCATGGCTGTGGTATTGTGAGCGTTATTTGGATGAGTTTGTTGTCAATAAGTCCAGCAACTTGCTTTGTCTGTGTTTGTTCTGTTGAGTCGCATAAATAGTTTGAATAATTTGCGAGCTCTTCATTCGTGTCGACATAGTTTATTCTCATTGTTGCGCTTGGCTGGGAGTATTCGCACTTTGTTGCGAATTGCATGTTGTTGTCTTGGGTGAATGTCGCTTCAAGGAGCGTTATTGAGTTTTTTGGAGCTGTTATGCATTGTCCGCTCGCGTCGCATGACAGTCCTGGAGCGCATCCTGCCCCGCATGTTCCGCCGCATGAATCGCTTCCGCACACTCTTCCAAGGCAGTTGTTTATTCTCGGGTCAATTGCTCCAAGGCATGCTCCGTAAGAGTTGCTTGTACAAGTTTTTGTTCCAGTAGAAGCGCATGTTCCAAATATTTGCTGGCATGCATTAACATCAGGTCCGCAGTTCACTGTCTTGTTTCCGCACGTTCCGTTTGGCACAGTAATATTCCCGCACTCCGCTCCGAGGCGTGAGCAGTGGTAAGCGTCAGTGTTAGTGTCTGGATTGCAGTTTTGTTTTGTCGCCGAGCATGATGCATTTAGCCCGCCGTTTGTTCCATTGCAGTCCCAGTTGACTGTGCTTCCAAGCGTTGGGAATGCCGGGTCTGGGGATGGCGGGGTTCCGCTTGAGCAGTAAGTTCCGCTGTATGCTGTTTCTAAGTATGAGTATGTTCTTGCATTCGTTCCGCAAGTCCCGTCAATTGGAACAGCGCATGCCGGCGCGGGGGTTGAAGGGCATAAGAGTGATGATACTGCGCTTGCGGTTCCGCTGAATCCCTGCGAACTCTCGCCTCCGTAGTATCTGTTTCTTCCTTCGACCTTGAAATAGTATCTCGTGCCTGGTGTGAGCACTGGTATTGTGAAGCTTGTTGTGCACACAGCGTCAAACTGTGTCTCGTTTGTTATTACTCCCATTCCTGAAGGGAAGTACACGCCGCAGCTCATCCCTGTGACTCTTGTAAAGTTGTTATTGT
>CAZJAE010000057.1:0-5649 GCA_964544205.1 uncultured archaeon | reverse complement strand
ATTAATAAACCTTACCACGGCAAAATCGCGAAAAAGTTTTCCAAAAAAAGAAATCATCTCCCCATCATTCCAAAGTACATTCTCTTCACATACTGGAAGTAATTGTTGTCATGATAGAACCATTCAGGAGGATAAGCATAGTACGCAACCCTCTCGCCAAGACCGATTGAAGAAGTCGCGATTATTGGAATGTTTTTTGGAATCTGAACAGTCTTCCCGTTGCCCACTCCGCCGTGATTCAAATTAAGCACTATATTTCCGACTGAAGAATCCGAAATAGGTTTTACAATCGCAAAGTCCCTCTCTTTTGTTATTCTAAAATTAAGAGCAGGAGCTGTTCCGTAAATTAATGGATGCTCGCCGGTAACTTCAGCCTCAAGAGCCCCGACACTAAAAGGAGTCTCCGGACAAGTCACCTGATTGCAGTAATTATCCACATACTTTAAGCCCAAAAACTCGTCAAAATTCACGAGGTCATAGCTTGTAGGAGTGTCCTTAATCCTAAACCACGGATTGTCAGCAATTTTTGGAGCAGTGTCCGAACAATTAATATCCTCCCTCACAGTTCCAAAATCATCAGCAGGAACAGTCCTTACACCAATAGAGTTCCTCTCGCAAATACTGTCAGAATAATCCCTCACTTCCCCCTCTCCAAACTCAACGCCAGAATCGCCAATCCAAACAAGGCGCCCGCCGTTCTTGTTCACATAATCTTCAAACATTAAAAGCTGGTCAGCGGAGAGTTTTCTCGCATGCTCCACAATCACGAGCTTGTATTTCTTCAAATTGCCGATCGTGATTCTATCAACGTGCTGGGCATCAACAGCGCCTACGCCGACATACCGAGCGTCCTGAAGAAGAACCTTTAATTTGTCAGGATCCCCCATTCCGGAGTCCCCGTAAACAATCAAAACCCTCGGAGAACCGATTACAGCGTCATAAGCAGAGCACCAATAAGGGTGAATGTCCTTGCACTCCATAACCCCGGTCCAAGTAAGGATAAAAAGAACCACTGCAATGAGGATAACTACCCCCAAAACCTTCATTCCAAGATCAAACTTTTCTTCCACCAAATCACCAAAAACTACTTTTATAAACCTGTCAGCATTTAATGAATACTAGTAAGAGTATTCTCTAACACATATAAAAATGGTGGTGTGATGGTAAAATTCATTAAATCAAAGCCTTCCGAAGCAGGAAGCGGACCAAGCTCGGCAATCGGAATAATGAGATTCTTCGACTCGGACTCAAAAAGCCCGCAGTTAAGCCCGTACTTTTTAATAGGAATAGCAATTGTATTCATCATAGCAATACTCGTTCTAAAAGCAATGTGGAGATAAAAACTCCACAAGAATTAATTTTCACTATTTTTAGGCAAATTAATTTTTATATTTCCAGAACTTGTTCTAAAAAGTTTAATGCCAAAAAAACAAAGCCGGAAATATTGAAGAACGAAAAAAAACTGCTGAAAATTATTTTCAGCGGATTATCTGAATCTTAGCCTTTCCTTTTTGAACAGCCACTTCTTTTGAGCCCTCAACGGTTTTGCCAAGAACAAGCGACTTTGCCTGAACAGAACGCTTAATTTCAAGACCAAACTGCGAAACTGCTTTTTGCACAACCGCGTCGCTTGACTCGACAACAATATCAACAATATCGCTGAGAGTAAGCTTCATTTCTTTTCGAAGCTCGTTAATCTGCCTTATTACTTCCCTTGAAGCGCCCTCAACAATTAATTCCTCAGTTAGATTCAAATCAAGTTCGGCTCTAAGTTCGCTGCCTTCGCGAAGCTCAACGCCCTTAACATTAAGCTCGTCCTCAATCAAAACGAAATAATCCTTCTTTATCTTCGCGCCGTAAATTATCACCTTGTTCAAAGGCTGTTTTACCGCAACGCCGGATTTCTTTCTCTCGTCAAGAGCCTTTGTAACCACAAGCCTCACTTCATCCATTTCCTTTCCGATATTCTCGTCGATTAACTTTTCGTTAAAATGAGGCCACTTCTCAAGATGCACCGAAACCGGGCTTGAGAAATTAGTTCCCCTAAGCGACTGGAAAATCTCTTCAGCAATGAAAGGAGTAATCGGAGCAATTACTTTTGCAAGCGAGTCAAGCGCAAAAGCAAAAGTTCGGATTGCAGCAGTCTTTTCAGCCTCATCCTCGCTCTTGAATCTATCCCTGCTCCTTCTCACATACCAAGTTGAAAGATTATCAACAAAAGTCAACACCTGCGCGCACACAAGAGTAGTATTGTAATCATCCATATTCCTTGTGGAATCCCTAATCAATGACTGGGTTTCGCTGATAAGCCACTTGTCCAAGATATGCTGTGAGGAAACGTCGTCAAAAACAGAGTTGCTCTTCGCAAACAACTCATAAAAGTTTTTAATGTTGGAAAGCATCGTGATGAGCTTTCTGTGAACCTCTTTAACATTATCATCAAGGAAATTCAAATCCTGCGCCCTCATCAATTGCGAAGACATCAAGTAGAACCTCATCGCATCCGCGCCGTAAGTGTCAAACAATTTGTTCGGATCAGTGTAATTATTCTTGGATTTTGACATCTTCGCGCCGTCAGCGGCAAGAATTGTTCCTGAAACTACTACATTCTTGAAAGGAGCCCTGTCCATTAAAAGAACGCCAAGCACATGCATGTAATAGAACCACGCCCTCACCTGAGCAATATACTCTGAAATAAAATCAGCAGGATAATTATCCGCCATCCAGGACTCGTTCTCAAAAGGATAATGCTTCGCAGCATAAGGCATGCTCCCTGATTCAAACCAGCAGTCAAGCACTTCAGGAATCCTGTCCATGCTCTTGCCGCACTCGCACCTCAAGTGAATATTATCCACAATGTGCTTGTGCAAATCCACATCGCTCCCGACTTTTTCAACCGCATTATCCTGCAGTTCTTTTATGCTCCCAACTACTTTTACTTTACCGCACCCGCACTTCCACACAGGAATTGCAGTAGCCCAGAATCTATTCCTTGAAATGCTCCAATCAGGCGCAGTTTCTAAAATATACTTAAACCTGCCTTCCTTAATCTGGGCAGGGTACCAGTTAATGTCCTTCGCCCTGTCAAGAAGACGAGGCTTTACTTTTTGGATATCAACAAACCAAGAATCAACCGCATTGTAAATCAAAGGAGTATCGCAGCGGTAGCAGAAAGGATAAGAGTGAGTGTACTCCTTGGCTTCAATCAAAAGCCCTCTTGAGTACAAGTCGTCAATAACTTCAGCGTCAACCTTTTTGAACCACAAACCAAGCCAAGCCTTTGGACCAAGCGCAAGCTTTCCATCCTTGCCGACGTGCTGAATCTGAGGAAGCTTGTATTTTTTTATCATTTCAAAATCAAAATCACCGTAAATAGCCATGTGAACTATTCCAGTTCCTTCCTCAGCAGTTACTCCCGCAGTCCCGTCAATAACATAATAACCCTTCTTTCCCTCGGTTGGAAGCTCATAAAGCGGTTCATACTCAAGACCGAGAAGCTCTTTTCCGCTGATGTCTTTCACAAACTCGAAGTGCTTGAAATTCTTCTCCACCAAATCCTTAGCAAGAATGAATTTTTTTCCAAAAACATCCACAACAGAGTAAGTCAATTTAGGATTAATCGCAAGCGCAACGTTTCCAATCAAAGTCCACGGAGTAGTAGTCCAAGCAAGCAGGTATTCATTCTCCCGCCCCTTAATCTTAAACCCCACAGTAGCAGTTTTTTCAGTAACGTCCCTGTAAGAATTATCCATTTGTATTTCAGAATTAGCAAGAGGAGTCTGGCACCTTGGACAGTACATCAAAATCTTTTTGCCTTCGTAAATATACCCCTCGTCGTAAAACCTTTTGAACATCCACCAAACAGTTTCCATGTAAGTAGTGTCCATAGTCTTGTATGAATTGTCAAAATCAATCCACTTCCCCATGGTCCGCACGGTTTTCTTCCACTCATTCGCAAAGTAAAGAACCTTTGAGCGGCAAAACTCGTTAAACTTAGAAACACCCATCACTTCAATTTCCTGTTTGTTCTTCACGCCAAGCTCTTTTTCAGCAATGTTCTCAATAGGAAGACCGTGGCAGTCCCAGCCCCACTTCCTCTCCACCCTGAACCCCTTCATAGTCCAGTATCTTGGGAAAACATCCTTGCTTGTGAGCCCCTAAATATGCCCATGATGAGGAACGCCCGTCGCAAAAGGAGGGCCGTCATAGAAAACGTACTGCTTGCCTTCGGGACGCTCGCTAATCGAACGCTCAAACATCTGATTAGATTCCCAGAACTGGGTGATTTTCTCTTCAAACTCGCGCCTAGACACAAAACCACTAAAATAATTTGCTCGCAGCTGCGAGCCTAGCGCTGCGCTACAGCGCTTTTCGCAAACCTTTCATAAAGGTTTATGGTCGCTAGCGGATTTGAACCGCTGACCCCTAGTGTATAAGACTAATGCTCTAACCAGGCTGAGCTAAGCGACCTTAATTATTCCAACCCCGCTTTGCGGAGCCAAAACATGCTCAATAGCGTACACTAACCTAAAATGAATTAATCACTTCAAAATCAGAGTACTTGTTCTTACGGCTAAATAACTCAAAGTCGAATGGCAGTCTGTATGGCCAACCACCCTGAAGAAATTTTTGATGCCATAATAACACTAAAATAAACAATATCCCAAGAGTTTAAAAAACTGCTCCCGAGGCGGTTCCGGCAGGAATTATTTTTTCTTCTTGAGTTCTTTTATTATAATTTTAGCCTCGTCCTGCATTGCAAGCCCGAAACTCAATCCGAAAATCAGCGCAAGCGCGAAAACAAACCCCGCAAAGGCAACCAAAAAAGCCCATTCGAGCATTTCAGTGGGAAGCCCAATCATCTTAATTCCCATCACAACGGCGACATAAACAATAGCTACTTCAATCACTAACCCCGCAATTTTTCTAAACGAGTGGCTTGTAAGCTCAATAGCGTTTCTAACATACCTTGCAATAATCAATCCAGCAATAATTACTACAACGGCAGCAATTACTGTAAGCCCGAAATTTATCCAAAAACCAAGCACTTCGCTTATAGTTGAAAGACTGACAAGCGAAACCGCCTGTTTTAGGAAAACAAAAAACACGTACCACTTGACTACAGAACCGCCAATCTCTGAAATCTTTTTGTTCCCGATAGAATTTGAGAGTTTATTCTCCACAATCCAATCGTCAAGATGCATTGATTTAAGGAGCCTTATGACGAAAAGCTTTGCAAGAGTCCCTATAACAAACCCTGCGACTATTAGAATGATTGCCGCAAAAATCAACGGAAGCTGGCTTGTAAAAGCCGAGCCGAGCTGCTCAAAAGCGAGCACTCCTGAATTTAAAGAGTCAGAAACAAAATCCGCCATAATCATAACAAGCCAGTGAAATGATTTTAAATCATACTATTCTCGTCAAATCAAGAATAATTTTCTCAACACCCTTAGATGCTTCTAAAAGATCGTCATTCACTACAAGATAATCAAAATCCTTTTCATGCTTTAATTCGGATTTTGCCGTCTTTAAACGCTTCTTTATTACTTCCATTGAGTCCTTTCCCCTCGCAATAAGCCTTTCTTTTAAAACTCCAAGCGAAGGCGCTTTTATGAAAATCACTACGCATGAAGGAAACGCTTTTTTCAT
>CAZJAE010000056.1:1019-5791 GCA_964544205.1 uncultured archaeon | reverse complement strand
TTGAAGAGGCATTAAAGCAGGTGATTGGCTTTAATCCCAAGGGCTGGGGGAAGGAAGTCATTATTGTTAATGACGGTTCTAAGGACAGGAGTCTTGAATTGATTACTAAAATTGCCGAGAAGAACAAGAAAAGCGGAATTAAGATTTTTAGTTATTCTGACAACAAGGGAAAGGGACATGCTATTAGGCACGGGATTAAGAAAGCCAGCGGGGATTATGTTTTGATTCAGGATGCCGACCTTGAGTATAATCCTAGTGATATTCCAAGTCTTTTAGAAAAGACGAATAGTAGCAGCGCTGTTTTTGGGTCAAGGTTTTTGGGAAAGCTAAAGAATATCAGCGCGACACATTACTTTGGGAACAAGTTTCTTTCAATAGTGACGAGTATTCTTTATGGACAGAAGATTACTGACATGGAGACTGGTTATAAGCTTGTAAAGTCGGATGTTTTAAACGAGCTTGGACTTGTTTCGGATGATTTTAAGATCGAGCCTGAGATTACAACTAAGCTAATGAAAAAAGGCGTTAAGATTTGCGAGGTCCCGATTAGTTATTCTGCAAGGGATAGAAAGGAGAAAAAAATCTCGGCAAAAGACGGGTTTAAAGCATGTTGGTATCTAATAAAAAACAGGATTTGATAAGATGGAGGAGTCTTTTAAAAGAGAAGAAAATAGTCCTCAAAAGACTGTGAAAACACCCAGCCCGAGAGCCGAAAATTTTCTTTTTTGGGTTGAGAAGAACTACTTATTTGTTCTTGGCGCTATTATTGTTCTCTTCATTATAGCAGCATTAATTTTGTTTTTTAATTCAAGCACTAATCCTAGTCAGGACGCTTATTGGTACATGGCGCTTTCAAAGAACATGTTTGAGAATAATAGTTATTCTTTGTTTGCCGGCATTGAGCATGGCAAGTACCCTCCTGGATTTCCTGCGCTTATAGGGATTGCAAACTATTTAGTAAGTGATTATCTTTTAGCGTCAAAACTAGTGGCTTTGATTTGCGGAATACTCACTATTCCTCTTGCTTACCTTTTTGGAAAAGAGTATGGAAAAAAGACAGGTCTTCTTGCGGCGTTTTTCACAGCCATTTTCTTTTTGCTTCTTGAATACTCTGTAGTTGGAATGACTGAAACTGCGTTTGGGCTTTTTGCATTGGCAGGACTTTACTTTACAGTCAAGTTAAAACAAGGCACATTGAGAAACACGTCAATAAAGCAAAAAGCCGGGTACTTGCTTGGGTTTGTTTTTATCGGATTTTCAACGCTCATAAGATACACTGGGTTTGTTACGCTTGCTACTGTGGGGATAATGGAAGTTATTGAGAACAGAAAAAAGCCGTTAAGAATTATTTTTGGAGGCTTTTTGGCAGGACTTATTTTGTTTGGAGTTATTCTCGCCCCATGGATTATAAGAAACGAAACTGTTTCGCAGACGCTTTTTGGAACAGCATACAGCAGCGAGCAGTACACTCCTTTCAATATTGATTTTTTTGCGAAAATACTTAACTTGAACATAATAATCCTGCTCATCGCCGCCGCGGGAGTTTATTTTTACTTTAAGCAAGAGAAGAGGAACCGGCTTTGGGACTCGCTTATTATTTTCAGCATTCTTTCAGTGTTGTTTTATTTTTGGTGGGGCTATGCGATGACAAGGTTCCTCATTGTGCTTGCAATTCCGCTCGCGGTGTTTTTAGCGTCAGCAGTCAAGGAGGTTTATTTTAAGACAAAAAGTTTTCTTATTCCCGCAGTGATTATTGTTCTTGTTCTTGGCGCGAATTTGTACGCTTTTGAAACTGTTGACGGGAGTTATTATTGGAACAGCCAGAATCTTTTGAATGTAAAGGACGCGGCTTTGTGGGCTAAAGGGATTGTTCCAAGCGACGCTATTCTAATCGTTCCTGATGTTCCTATTTACAATTATTACCTTGATAGAAACGATTACTTGAATGTAGCTAATTACAATGCTCTTCAGATTCCAGGCGTGATTGCTTCTCCAAAGCTTTACGCCATTGCGGATGAACAGCATTTATGGGTTTCAAAAGCACTTCTTGAAAATGATTCAAATGTTCTCTCTGTTGATGTGAGTGTTAACGGGCAGAATATAAGAGTTTTAAGAAAGTTCCATGAAATCAAATCATTCCCTGCTGTAAAGTCAAAGACCCCATTGCTTGGAATTGAGAATACAAGCGGCGCTGTAAGGGTGTTTGAGTTTAGCGAACCGCAGTACGTAACAATAGGCAAATAACTGCAAAAAATGCATTTTATTCGTGCTTTATATACTTTTTCAATCAATTCATTGATTATTGATACTATATGAAATACTCATTAAATAAAGACACTTTTGAAGTGAGGGAATTATTCAATCCTTCGCTTAAGGAGAGCGGCAAGTATTACTATTATGTTCTTGAGAAAAGCGGAATCAGTCATAAGGAGGCTAAGAAGAGGATCGGGGTTAAGTCTTGGTTTTGCGGGGTTAAGGACAAGAATGCGAAAACCAAGCAGTGGTTCTGCACTGAAGAGGCTATTGAGGAGGTAAATTTTCCTGATTTTAAAGTCAAGTACAGGGGTTGTTCAAGCGAGAGGATTTTTGTCGGAAAGCATAAGGGGAATGTTTTTAGCGTGAAGGTTGAGTTTGAGGAAGGGGATGAGAAAGCGTTGAAGCATTTTAAGGCGACTAGCGAGCTTGTGTGCAATTATTTTGGAGAACAGAGGTTTTCGAAGAACAATATTGAAACGGCCAAGTTTGTTTTTGCAAGAGATTATGAATCTGCTTTGAAAGTATTTTTGACTTCAAAGAGCGTTTTTGACAGCGAGAAAAGCTCGCGGATTAAGAAAGCAGTGGCGGAGAAGTGGGGCAATTGGGAGTCGATTTTAAACGATGCAGAGGTTAGTGGAACAAAAAAAGCTGTTCTGTTTGAGTTTCTAAAGAATAACCCTACTGACTTTGTGAGTGCTTTTTTGCATGCCGAGCCGAAGAGCGTTGGGATTATGGTGAAAGCTGCTCAGGCGATGAGGTTTAATGAAGCGCTTAATAAATTGGCTGTAGAAAGAAAACCAAAAAACATTAATGCACAAATAATGGGACAAGACGGCTTTGAGAAGCCGTTTTTTATGAGGGCATCAAAGGCTTTCACAAGAGAAATAACAATTGAGCCTACGGAGTTTGAAAAGAATTTCAGAAAAAGCGCGCTTGTAAGAAAGACTTTTTTCTCCGCTAAAAAATTTAATGCAAGAAAAATCAGCGAAACCTCTTATGAATTAAATTTTGAGCTTGGGAGAGGAGAATACGCCACAGTATTTTTAAAATTCCTTTCAGCATGGATTTTGAACAGCAAAAAGAGCTAAATTGAATAAATCCGCCAGATTATTTCGCCAAAAATTCCACTAAAAACATTAATAAATGATTAACTCCTAATAGATACAATTCCTTAAAGTGAATTTAATGAGATTTTTGAGTGTTATTGCAGTAGTTCTTCTTCTATCCGTCGCAGTTTTTTCTCTCGGAATTAATAGCGTTGAAATAAAGGAAGGCGCAAATGTCCTTAATTCCACAATAGTTAAAAAGAACGCTTCTGACCTGAGCATTGTTGTAGCAACAGACGGTGCGCTCGACAATAACAAGATTTGCTTCACTTACTCAGCAAGCCAGCCTTCTGGATGCTCTAATTTCATTGATTTTACTTCAACGCCGATGACGGTTTCTGTATCAACTTATGATTCATCGCTTTGGACTAGCGACAGGAATAACTCTATTTGGGCAGTTCTTTGGGATGGAAACACCGAAGTTCCGGCTTATGCTTACCGCAATGCGTGGGCGATTGACGACCACTCAGCGCCTGTTCTTGGAACTACTTACCCAGTATCAGGAACGGATTACAACAAGAATGATTTTAACTTCAGCCTCGCATTCAGCGACGTTTTTAGCAGCATTTCAATGATTAACGTGAGCGTTGATTCAAATCTTAGAGTAAGCACTGCAACAAGCCCCGCAACTTTTGTTATTAATGACCTAAGCGAAGGTTACCACACTGTGAGCTATGACGCTAACGATACTCTTGGAAACTCCATGACTGGAAATTTCTCATTCCTGGTTGATACCATTCCTCCGGCAAACGGAAGTATTTCCCACTCAGGGTGGACTAATAGCGAAAAACCAACGTTTTCACTAAGCAATTCGCACGCATGGACTGGAATTTTGATGAGGCTTTCATGCAATTCGTCAAGCTGGACTTCATGGATTACTTACGCTACTACTTACTCTGATTTTAATATAAATGACACAACTTACGGATGCACTGCAAAAAGCGACTGGAACAAGGACGTTTATGTACAGTACAAGGACGCAGCAGGTAACATAGACGGAAATTTCCCAAGAACATTTGTCCTTTATGATACCGTTGCGCCAAGCCCCCCTACAGGACTAACTATTACTGCGGGAAACACACAAGCCTCGCTAAGCTGGACTGCGCCAAGCGCTGCTGATAATAACTCAGGAAACGCAGGATTCGTTATTTACAGGGCAATCGGCGCGGGCTCCTTTTCACAGATTGAAAGATTAACTAATTCTTCTACAACTACTTACACTGCTACCGGACTAAACAACGATATAGATTACAGATTCAAAGTTGCCACAATTGACACTGCGGGAAATGAAAGCACTACAACAAGCGAAATAACTGTTATTCCAATAGCAACCACTGCGACTATTTCTGTTAGAAGAGCCGGAGCTTCGACTGATTATATGCGAAACGGGGACGTTGCGACAGTTGAATG
>CAZJAE010000056.1:0-1009 GCA_964544205.1 uncultured archaeon | reverse complement strand
CGCCTTTTCCCAAAACACTACTACAGGAAAGATTTACTATAGATACCTTGACCCGACGGCAAGCACGACGCTCTTAAAATCAAACTCTAACAGCATAAGCCTCATTAGCGAGACTCTTACAATCAACTCCGGAAGCAGCGGGTATAAGAGAATAAGTTTTTGGTGCGAAGAGAATTCAAGCATTACTTCAGGCACTGCTTACATTACTATTGACAATACACCCCCTTCAATCTCTTGGAATGACACTAACACGACTTTTACTGGAATCAAAAGACTTGGGGTTACTGCAAGCGACACTGACTTGCTTGAAAAAGTAGAGTTTGACTTTAACGGAGAAAAACTAAGCTCGACAAGAGACGCTTCCATTTCTTCAGTCTTTTATATTGACATTAACACGCTGAAATTCAAAAACGGGAGTTATCCTTTAAGCGCAACAGTGTATGACAAGGCTGGCAATAATAGGGAAATGACTATGTCAGTTAACTTGATTAATGCTCTTCCCGCAAAGGAACAAGCTGGAGAAAAAATCGCACAGGCAAGAGTAAAAAGAACTGACGCGCAAAGGGTGCTTGATAACGCAAAATCGCTTGGCCTTGTAATCAGCGAGGCATTAAAGAATAAAAAAGCTTCTGCTGATACTGCGCTTTCAGAAGCTGAAGAAAATGAAACATCAGCGCCTGAAGTAGCTGTTTCAAAAGCGATTCTTGCAAACACGCTTTATGATGAATTTGCTTCATCCACAAGGTTTTCTGACTCAAACATTGCTAATTATTCATTTAATAATGCCCAGACAGAGGAACTAATAAAGTCGCTTGGAATCCCGGCAAATAACGCAAAGACAATAGCACAAATAGTTAACGGGGCGCAGATGGCAAGAAGACTTGTAATCGTAAAATCAGGTGATTCAAACACTGTTCAAGTCAAGGTAGAAATTGAGTTTACAAACAACACTAACTCTGGAAAAGTAAAGATTGTAGAGTACATTCCAAAAGAACTCCTCAAAAGCGCT